>JASJBE010000150.1 GCA_030066655.1 Woeseiaceae bacterium
TCGTTCTCGATCTGGTAAGCCTCCATGACCTTGCGGAATTTCTCGGCAACGCTGACGTCGGAGCGCTCCATGATGTCCTTCAGGTTGGCGACGCGTTCGCGACGCTCTTCGATCATGAATGGGACGTCGAGCTCGATAGATTGTTCCAGGCCGTCGATCATTCGTTCCATCAGCGGG
The DNA here is from genome assembly GCA_030066655.1 of Woeseiaceae bacterium. Classification (GTDB taxonomy): domain Bacteria; phylum Pseudomonadota; class Gammaproteobacteria; order Steroidobacterales; family Woeseiaceae; genus UBA1847. The sequence goes on from JASJBE010000150.1 coordinate 178, forward strand.
AAGATCTGGCGATTGATCATGTCAACCTGTTCAAGCGACAGCGAGATGTCATCCAGAACCGCTTCCTGACCGTTCGTCTGTGCAACCATGAGACGGTTGTATACCCGAAGACCGTCAATCTCCTTGTTTATCGCCCGGTACTGGTCTTCTGCTGACCGGGTACCTTCGACAACGTTGTTGACTCGTTCCTGGGACTGCCGGGCCAGCTCGAGTCGCTGATCGCTGGCTTCCAGCACATCATCTACGTTCTGGGCGAAAACACTGCCTGAAGCCGCGAGGACAACAGAAGACAATACTGCTGTCGTGTAGCGACGGGCGTTTGTTGTGCACCGTTTCATGGACGCTCCTTACTTAAGGTCTAGTTTTTATAAATTTGCTGGAGTGGGACGTCTCGTATCCATGGAATACAAGGACATTATTTAACGTAGCCGTATGTCAACGACTGCAGCGCTCGCGGCCCCCTCCACCTTCGCCGCGGCGATAATTCTAGTTACGACATTTGCTTCGTGTGTCTGTTTGGCGATCCGGATTTACCCCTGCCCGGTGTTTCGCCATTTATTCCTTTACTTTTTAACAGGTCGCAAAACGCGTGCCGCAAGAATAACACATGCTTTTGAGATGACCAGCCCGATGCAGCGTTAGTTTCCGGCATCTGAACAGGCCGGGATCAGGTCATAACCGCCCCGTTAAATCGCTCGCTCCGGGGGCGGCGGTGGGATCGGCTCGCATACAGGCTTTCGGCATTAGCCCAACGTCTTCGAATCGGGTGTTCTCCGCTGTTTTTGACAGCACTCGCGACCACGGCGCAGAGGCCACGTCGCGTCGGTCAAAACCCCGCCGTACCGGCGCCCGGGTTGGTTTCATAAGTTACTGATTATGCGTCTGTTGACATCTCCCGGGGCTTCCAACATGATCCGAGCATGTTTTGTGCGTCAGACATTGCCCCAGGCATCCGTGTTCTTCTTCGCCCTCTCCTACTTCTCCTTAGCAGGGGACAGTAGCGGGCTACGCGCACACAAAAGACAGTCGCAGACCCCGCAACCGAAAGGATTGTGGGGTTTTTTTTAATTGCTTTTAACAAAATGACGAAAAACGCAGGGAGTTGAGATGAAAATGTATTCAGAGGCCGACGTCGACACCGGTCGCCTGGACGGCGAGAAGGTCGCCATTGTTGGTTACGGCAGCCAGGGTCGGGCTCACGCGTTAAATCTCAGGGACAGCGGTATTAATGTCGTGGTCGGCCTGCGGCCGGACGGCGCCAGCTGGGCGAAGGCGAAGGCCGATGGCCTGAACGTCGCCGAGCCGGCCGAGGCGGTCAAGGACGCTCGTATCGTGGCATTCCTGACGCCCGACATGGTGCAGAAGAGTCTTTATGAGCAGCTCGTCGGCGACATCGCCGACGGGGCGACCCTGCTGTTCGCGCACGGTTTCGCGGTGCACTACAAGCTCATCGAACCGCGTGCGGACCTGAACTGCGTGCTGATCGCGCCGAAAGGCCCCGGCGGGCTCGTCAGGCGTCAGTACGAAGAAGGCCATGGCGTGCCCTGCCTTGTTGCCGTGCACCAGGATGCCGACGGCAACGCCCTGTCACTGGCACTCGCCTACGCGGCGGGCATCGGCGGCGCCCGGGCCGGCGTCATCGAGACGACCTTTGCCGAAGAGACCGAGACCGATCTGTTCGGCGAGCAGGCCGTCCTTTGCGGCGGCACGACCGAGCTGATCGTCGCGGGCTTCGAGACACTGGTGGAAGCCGGCTACCAGCCGGAAGTCGCCTATTACGAGGTGATGCACGAGCTGAAGCTGATCGTCGATCTCCTGCATGAAGGCGGCCTGAAGAAAATGCACAAATTTATCAGCGACACGGCTGCCTACGGTGACATGGTCAGCGGACCGCGTGTCGTCGATGCGAATTCAAAACAGGCAATGAAGGCCGTACTGACCGACATCCAGGACGGCACGTTCGCAAAGAACTGGATTGCCGAAAACGAGGCAGGCATGCCGGAGTTCAAGCGGATGATGAACGAAGACCTCGAACACCCCATTGAGAAAGTGGGCGGCGACCTGCGCGGACGGATGGACTGGCTGCAGGACTAGGGACACTTAATATCTATCGGAGAGAGCGATGACATCGGATCGAATTCGGATATTTGACACCACGTTGCGTGACGGCGAGCAGGCACCCGGCTGCAGCATGACGCTAAGCGAAAAACTACGTGTCGCCAAGGCGCTATCCGATCTCAACGTCGACGTCATCGAAGCCGGGTTCCCGGCCGCCTCTCCCGGCGACTTCGAGTCCGTCAAAGCGATTGCCGATGAGAACTTCGGCCCGATCATCTGCGGCCTGGCCCGCTGCAATCCCGACGACATCGAAAAGGTCCACGCCGCCGTCAAGGGCGCGGACAGGCATCGAATCCACGTCTTCGTCGCCACCAGCGCCATCCACCGCGAGCACAAGCTCAAGATGGCCAAGGAAGAGATCATCAAGAGCGCCGTCGGTGCTATCAAAATGGCAAAAGAGCTGTGCGACGACGTCGAGTTCTCACCGGAGGACGCGTCGCGTACCGAGCTGTCCTACCTCGCCGAGGGGGTGTCGGCTGCCATTGAAGCCGGCGCGACGACGGTTAACATCCCGGACACCGTGGGATATACGGTGCCTGCGGAATTCGACCGCCTGTTTCGCTATTTAAAGGAAAACGTCGCGAACATCGACGACATCGTCCTGAGCGTTCACTGCCACAACGACTTGGGCATGGCCGTCGCCAATAGTCTCGCGGCGGTTCACGCCGGTGCGCGACAAGTCGAGTGCACGATCAACGGCATCGGTGAGCGAGCGGGCAACTGCAGTCTCGAAGAAATCGTTATGGCGCTGAAAACGCGCAGCGAGTTCTTCGAGCTGGATACCGGTATCGAAACGACGCGCCTGTACCCGACGTCGCGACTGGTCTCGAGCATCACCGGCATGCACGTCCCGCGAAACAAGGCGATCGTTGGCGAAAATGCATTTGCGCATGAGGCCGGCATCCACCAGCACGGCATGCTGCAGCACGCATCCACCTACGAGATCATGCTCCCCGAGGACGTCGGCATCAGCAAGTCCAACCTCGTGCTCGGCAAGCACAGCGGCCGCCATGCGTTTCGCGACCGTGTCGTCGAGCTGGGCTTCGACCTGGACGAGTTCGAGACGAATCGCGCCTTCCAGGCCTTCAAAAAGCTCGCCGATAAGAAGAAGGACGTATACGACGGCGATATCGAAGCCATCGTCATGGACGTCGACAACGCATCGCCCGGACCGTGGACGCTGAAGTCCCTGCAGGTTAGTACCCGCACCGACGAAGACGCGTCTGCAACGATTGCTCTGACGTCCGAGGACGGCAAGACCGTCGAGCAGACGGCAACCGGTGATGGCCCGGTCGCGGCGTGCTTTGCAGCGCTCGAACGGGCTGCCGGCATCGGCCTGACGCTGAAGAACTTCGAGGTGCACAGCGCCACGATCGGTGAAGACGCACAGGGCGAGGTTACGGTGACCGTCGAATACGATGACAGCAGCTATCGGGGCCAGGGCACCAGCGTTGACATTGTCGAAGCCGGCTGCCGCGCCTACCTCGACGTCATCAATCGCGTGATCCGTCGTGAACAACGCGGCGCGCCCAGCAACCGTTCGTCCACGGCCTCCCAGGCTCTGATCTGATCTCATGACCGCGACTACCCTGTTCGACAAAGTCTGGAACGAACACGTCGTTGTCCCGGAGACTGACGACACGCCGGCTGTCATCTACATCGACCTGCACCTGATCCACGAAGTAACCACGCCGCAGGCCTTCTCGCTGCTCAAGGAGAAAGGGCTGCCCGTCCGTCGACCCGACCTGACGCTGGCCACAATGGATCACTCGACGCCGACGACACCGGTTCGCAGCATCAAGGACCTCGCGATCGTCGGCCCGAATGCGGAGCGCCAGATCCTGCAGATGCAGCAGAACTGCAAGGATTTCGGCATCGACCTGCTCGGCTTCGACAGCGACTCGCGCGGCATTGTCCACGTCATCGGCCCCGAGCTCGGAGCGACCCAACCGGGCAAGACGATTGTCTGCGGCGACAGCCATACCAGCACGCACGGCGCTTTCGGCGCACTCGCCTTCGGCATCGGCACGACGGAGATCGGGCACGTGCTCGCGACGCAGTGCCTGCTGCAGCGCAAGCCAAAGACCCTTGCGATCAACGTTGAAGGACAGATTCCCGACGGTGTGACGGCGAAGGACCTGATTCTCGCGATCATCGGCCAGATTGGCGTCAATGGCGGCACGGGCCACGTGATCGAATACCGCGGCAGCGCGATTCGCGACCTGGATATGGAAGCGAGGATGACGATCTGCAACATGTCGATCGAAGCAGGCGCACGCGCAGGCATGATCGCGCCGGACGACGTGACCTTCGAATACCTCAAAGGACGCCCTCGCTCACCCGGCGGTGAAGACTGGGACACGGCTGTCGCGCACTGGAAGACACTCAGAAGCGATGAGGGCGCTGTGTTCGACAGGGAAGTGACGATCGATGCCAGCAAGCTGCAGCCGATGGTCACGTTCGGCACGAACCCCGGCATGGTGGTGGGCATCAATGAGCCCGTCCCCGATCAGGCTGACGATGAGAATTTCGACAAGGCATTGCGGTATATGCAGGTCGACGCCGGGAAGCCGCTGATCGACAAGGCGGTCGACATTGTTTTCGTCGGGAGCTGCACGAATTCCCGTCTATCCGATCTCGAACTGACGGCCAGTATCCTCGATGGCAACAAGGTTGCTGACGGCGTGCGCATGATGATCGTACCCGGCTCACAGCAGGTGAAACAGGAAGCCGAAGCAGCCGGGCTCGACAAGATTTTCAAAGCGGCGGGCGCCGAATGGCGTGAATCGGGATGTTCGATGTGCCTCGGGATGAATGGCGACACGGTACCCAGCGGTCAGCTCAGCGTCAGCACGAGCAATCGCAACTTCGAGGGTCGCCAGGGCATCGGCGCCCGCACCATACTCGCCAGCCCCGCGACGGCAGCCGCCGCGGCGGTCGCCGGCAAAATCGTCGATCCACGCATCTTCCTGCGGTCACCGGTTTGAATCATGAGCGATAAAACGATCACCTCGAAGACGGTCGTCCTGCCCGCCAAGGACATCGACACCGACCAGATTATTCCGGCGCGCTTCCTGACCACGACGACGCGTGAAGGCCTCGGCGAAGGGCTGTTTCGCGACCTCCGCTTTGACAAGGACGATGAGCCGGTCGCGGACTTCCCGCTGAACCGGCCAGAGTCAGAAGGCTGCCAGGTTCTCGTCGGTGGCAATAATTTTGGCTGCGGATCATCGCGTGAGCACGCGCCCTGGGCGCTGCTGGATTACGGCTTCCTCGCCGTTATCTCTACCGAGATCGCCGACATTTTCCGGAACAATTCGCTGAAGAACGGTCTCTTGCCGATCATCGTCGACGAGGAAACGCACGCCTGGCTGATCGCAAATCCCGGTGCCGAGGTGTCGATCGACATCGCCGCATCGACGTTGACGCTGCCGAACGGTAAGACAGTTACCTACCCGATTGACGCTTTCGCCCGCTACTGCCTGATCGAGGGTACTGACCAGCTCGGATACCTGCAGAGTCAGCTGGATGCCATCGAGAGCTTCGAGGAGCGCCGAGCTTGGACGCCCTGATCACGATTCTGCCCGGGGACGGCATCGGGCCCGACGTCGCCCGTGCGGGCCGGGACGTACTCGCACGCATCGCCGAGCGTCACGGCCATCGCTTCACGTTCGACGAGCAGCATATCGGCGGCATCGCCATCGACGAGACGGGTGACCCGTTGCCCGCCGATTCGATTGCCAGCTGCAAGGAGAGCGACGCCGTGCTATTGGGCGCCGTGGGCGGACCCAAGTGGTCAGCACCGGATGCCACGGTAAGACCCGAGCAGGGCCTGCTCGCGCTACGCCACACGCTTCAGGTGTTCGCGAACCTGCGTCCCATCAGGATCTACCCCGAACTGGCCTCCGCTTCTCCACTGAAGCCCGAGGTGCTGGAAGGCGTGGACATGATCGTCGTTCGTGAGCTGACGGGCGGCATCTATTTTGGTGAAAAGACGCGCTCCGAGGATTCCGCCAGCGACCTGTGCACCTACAGCCGGCAGGAGATCGAGCGTATCGTCCGTGTCGCCGCTGAACTGGCTCAAAAACGGCGCGGTAAGTTGTGCTCGGTCGACAAGGCGAATGTGCTCGAAACGTCTCGCCTGTGGCGTTCCGTCACCGATGCGCTCGTAGCGGAAGAATACGACGGCATCGAGCTGGAGACCCTGCTGGTCGACGCAGCAGCGATGCACCTGTTGAGTCGCCCCGCTGACTTCGACGTGATCGTGACGGAAAACATGTTTGGCGACATCCTGACCGATGAAGCGTCGATGCTGGCCGGGTCGTTGGGCATGCTGCCCTCGGCGTCACTCGGCAGCACGCACAGAGGACTCTACGAGCCGATCCACGGGTCCGCGCCGGACATCGCGGGCAAAGGCATCGCCAACCCTTGCGGGACCATCGCGAGTGTCGCGCTGCTGCTTCGCTACAGCCTCTCGCTGGAAGAGGAAGCCGCCGCCGTCGAAGCCGCCATTGAGGCTGTTATCCGCGACGGTCTCCGAACGGCCGATATCGCGAACGACCGGAAAGCGGCGACGACCGACGAGTTCACGCTAGCCGTGCTCGACCAGCTCTCCTGAAGTCGCGTTCCGCGGCGGCCCTGTCAAACAACAGCGACCCGTGCCGGCGCCACGGCCTTCTCAGCCGCTTCCAGCGCTGTCAGAACATCGCTAATCAGGTCCTCCGCACATTCCAGCCCCACAGAGAGCCTGACCAGGTTCTTAAGGATACCGGCCTCTTCCAATGACGATTCGCTGACAGGCGCGTGCGTCATCGATGGCGGATGGCAGACGAGGCTCTCGACGCCTCCCAAAGACTCTGCGAGCGAGAATAGCCTCAGAGACTCGATAAACGCTTTGACCGCAGTTTCGCCACCGGCGATCTCGAAACTAACCATGCCGCCAAACCCGTTCTGCTGCTTCCGGGCGATAGCGTGTCCCTGGTGACTCGATAATCCCGGGTAGTAGACCTTCGATACGCCGGGGTGTTCGTCGAGGATGTTTGCCAGTGCATTGGCGGAACGCTCGTGCTGTGCAATGCGGGCGTGCAGTGTCCGAATGCCGCGCAGCGTCAGGTAACTGTCGAACGGCGCGCCAGTGATGCCGATACAGTTCGCCCACCAGCTGACCTGTTCGGCCAGTTCGTCTGTCGCCGCGACGACGCAACCGCCGACGACGTCGCTGTGCCCGTTGATGTACTTGGTGGTCGAGTGAATCACGAGGTCGGCCCCGAGGGAAATCGGTTGCTGAAGCGCCGGAGACAGGAACGTGTTGTCGACCGCCAGCAACGCGCCACAGGATGTCGCGATATCGGCTACCGCGGCGATGTCGACAATTCGAAGCAGCGGATTCGACGGCGTCTCGACCAGGATCAACGATGGGCGTATCTCTGAGCAGATCGATGACAGCGCAGCCAGGTCCGTCTGGTCCAGGAACAGCAGTTCGAAGTGTCCCTTCGCAGCGAGGCTCTCGAACAGTCTGTGCGTACCGCCATAGCAGTCGTGCGGCGCGACCAGCACGTCACCGGGCTTTAGGAGCTGGAGAACGAGGTTCAGGGCAGCCATCCCCGACGATGTGATCACGGCGCCGGCGCCGCCCTCCAGTTCATTCAGCGCGTCTGCCAGCGCGTCGCGGGTCGGGTTGCCTGAGCGCGTGTAATCGTATTCACCCTTCTGCCCGAAGCCCTCGAAGGCGAAATTCGATGACAGGTGCAGTGGCGGTACCACAGCCCGGTACTGCGTATCCGATTCGATCGCCGCCCTGACCGCTTGAGTGGCCGAATTGACAGGATGTGTCATTTGAGTGTCTCCGCTGTCCAATGTTGAGTCGTCTCATCGGAACCCTGCGGAGTACGCGGGAAATGTCCGTGCCCTTTCAGTGTTTCTGCTGCACGAACCTTCATCTGTCGGGATGCATGGGCGCATTCCGCAGGAGTTGGCACCTTTTCAGGGTGGTTAGCCCTGATGGTTGCCCCGGCGTCAAAGGGCCTGTCCCTCAGCCGGTCTCGATGATGGCTGCAGTGTATGAACTTGAATCGTCTGCCGTCAAGCGCCTGGAGCCGCTTTTTTAGTTTTCTCTGAAACCGTACGATGTGTCCGCGAGGCATTGAACGCTTCGAATCGATGCTGATTCGAGCAGACACAGATTGTTACCGACAGGGCTTGCGTTTGGGCTCACAACGTATTAGCGTACTAGCACGTTAATACATTGGCACACAAT
>JASJBE010000151.1 GCA_030066655.1 Woeseiaceae bacterium
CGATTGTCCCATCGTGCCGATCTCGCTGGCCGGGTTCGGTCGGCGCTACAAGGACGGGCCGCTCGTGGCGCAAGTCGGTCAGCCCGTGCGCATGCCGAAGGAGTTAGGGAGGAATACGGAGGCTTTGCAAAATTGGATCGAGCGGTTTCGCGAAGATATTTCGAGCCGTGTCAAGGAAGCGAGTTCAGTAGCCTATGGGCCGCCGCACTTTCAGACTCTAACTTGACGCGTCATGACAGAGGGCGCTTGTCCGTCAACTATCGATGCGTCCGGCACAAGCCTGGGCTAGCTGCCCTCAGGACGGTTCGGGTTACCGATTCAAAAACGTCGGCCATTATCCCACTCACACTCGCACCGCTTCCATGACAAGAGCGCTGCATCAGCCCGCCTGGCCTATTCTTCGTAGAGGTTACTGCCGCTAACCCCGTCGAATCCCGCCAACGGGCGCTGCTCGGCAAGCTGGCATGGGCGGCGAATCGCAGAGTCATTCGCGTGCTTTGGGCTCTCACTCGATCTGGTGTCGGCTTTTCTTACATTTTTGCAGCTCGATCCGAACGGAGGCTTGGACCAAATTGGTTCAACCCTCAGAGTTACCTGAGGATTTCCAGGTTGTTCAGGCTCCGGCATGAATTATGCATCGACAACTGTCTGGGAGAAAAAAGCTGCTGGATTGAATCCGGGACGACGAAAATAACGTCGTGGGCGTACCGATCCTGCTGAGGGTAGATCGAAAACAGGGGATATCAAATGCGTGGACGTCGAGTTCGCCCGTTCGTCGGGCTTTCGTTGTTGCTGTCGTTAGGGGCCGCCTTCGCCGACTACAACTACGAGTATTACGAGGGTAACTGGAGCGTCCTGCCCAACTTCGATTCTCTGACACCGGTAGCGACCGGCACGACGGAAGACTTCGACATTTCCGTCCGTCTTCGTGACTCGCAATACGGTTTTCGATTCACCGGAACGATCACCGTCGAGACCAGCGATACCTACACGTTCTACACCAATTCCGATGACGGCTCGCAACTCTTCATCGACGGCGCGCTCGTTGTGGACAACGACGGATTGCACGGGCCACGTGACGCGTCGGGAAACATCGTTCTCTCGGCGGGCAGCTACAGCATTACGGTCACCTTCTTTGAACAGGGCGGTGGCGAGGTGCTTGCCGTCAGCTGGAGTAACTCGAGTAACGGCCGCCAGCCGATATCCTCTGACGGTGTGATTGGCACAGCGCCCAACGCTTACGCTGACGGGCAGTGGGGCCCCGTCATTCCATGGCCGCACGTCGCCGTGTCCGCGGCCAATCTCCCTGACGGTCGCGTTCTGACATGGTCCGGATCGGAACGTGACACCTGGCCGAACACCGAGCAGACCTACAGCGGCACCTGGGACCCGGCGACCGGCGAGTTCGTGGAGATCTTCCACGATGGGCACAACATGTTTTGTGCACATCTCGCGATGGCAGAAGACGGTCGTGTCTTCGTCAATGGCGGCCGCAATCAGACCAACAGCCCATGGACCAGCTTGTTCGACTACCGTGACAACAGCTGGACGCAGATCGAAAATATGGCTTCCGGCGGTCGCTGGTACCCGACCACGGTCGCCCTCACGGATGGCGACATGTTCACGGCGATAGGTACCGCCACCAACCAGCGCTACCCTGATCGCTGGGATCCCAACAGTGGCTGGAGAATCCAGACCGGCATCGACTTCAATGACATGGTTCTCGACGACTATTTCTCGGGCGGCAGTCACGGTGAGAGTCGCTGGTGGCCGCTGCTCCATGTCGCGCCGAACGGAAAACTGTTCCACTCGGGCCCAACGCCACAGATGCACTGGATCAACCCGGCTGGCGACGGAAGCTACGAAGCCGTCGGTGGTGCCTTCACCGACTGGTATCACAAACACGGCACAACCGTCATGTACGATGAAGGCAAGTTGCTGACCGCCGGCGGCTGGATCAGCGGCAACAATATTCGGAGTACCAACCAGGCATTCACCGTCGACCTGACCGGTCCCGCGCCTGTTGTCGCCGCTACGCAACCGATGCTGCACGCACGCAAATTCCAGAATGGCGTCATGCTGCCAACCGGTGAAGTCCTGGTCGTTGGCGGCAATACCTCCGGACGCAAATTCAGTGATGATGGCGCCATACTCGTGCCGGAATTCTGGAATCCCGATACCGGCACCTGGCGTGAAGGCGCGCCGATGACGATCCCGCGCAACTATCACTCGGTCGCCCTGTTGCTGACGGACGGTCGCGTTCTCGCCGCGGGCAGCGGATACAACTCGAACAGTGTGCCGGCTTCCACGCACCAGGACGGTCAGGTGTACTCGCCGCCGTATTTGTTCAACCCCGATGGCTCGGCTGCTGTGCAGCCGGTGATTTCGAGCACATCAGGTGAAGTTGAGGTCGGCGCCACCATCAATATTGCAGCGTCGGAGTCCATCGCCTACTTCTCGATGATCAAGATGTCGTCAACGACGCACGGAATGAACACCGATGTGCGCTACCTGCGCCCGGCCTTCACTGCCGCAGCTGGCAACAATTACGACGTTACGCTGCACAGCAACCCTAACGTTGCAACGCCGGGCTACTGGATGCTATTCGCCGTGAATAGCAGCGGCGTACCCTCCGAAGCACACGTGATCCGCGTAACGGCCGTCGATGCGCGCCTTGAGAATCGCGCACTGAACGGCGTTGTGAGCCAGTCGTCTACGGCGACCGGTACCGGGGATCTTTCCGCAGCGAACGCTGTCGACGGCGACCTGACCGGAACCGAGGTCTCAGGCTCGCTGGCGAGTACTCAGTCCGACATGAACGCGTGGTGGGAGATCGACCTCGGACAGGTCTACGGGATCGACACGCTTCGCTTGTGGAATCGCACCGATTGCTGTGCGGACCGACTGAGCGACTTCTACATTCTTGTGTCGGAGACGCCGTTCGCGTCACAAGATCTGTTCGACACACGCCAGCAGGCTGGCGTCGTCGAGATCTTTCATCCGGGAGTCGCCGGCCAACAGACGAATTTCGCGATAGGCGCGAACGGGCGATACGTTCGTGTTCAATTGGCCAACCAGGACATCCTGCAGCTGGCCGAGGTACAGATCTTCGGAGACGAGGCAGTACTGCCGCCGCCTGATAACGACCTGAAAGTCGAGAACGGTGTGCTGGAAAACGTTGGCAGCGATTGGCAGACGGTCACTCTGTCACAGAGCTTCGCCGACCCGGTCGTCGTTGCGTCCGTTCGTTACGACGCTAGCCAGTTGCCGGCTGTAACCCGTGTCCGAAACGCCGCAGGCGACAGTTTCGAGGTCCGCGTTCAGAATCCGAGCGACACCGCGCTGAGCGGCTACGCGGTTAATTACGTCGTCGTCGAGGCCGGTGTCTACGATCAGGCCGGCGTCAAGATGGAGGCGGTTAAGTACTCTTCATCGGTAACGGATGAGAACGGCAGCTGGATAGCTGAGCCGAGAGCTTATCAACAGACTTACAGCAGCCCGGTCGTCGTCGGGCAGGTTATGACAGCCAACGACGATCGATGGAGTGTCTTCTGGGCCTCCGACGGCACGACCGGTAACCCGCCGTCGTCCAGTTCGCTGCATGTGGGTAAACATGTTGCGGAAGACACCACGATCGCAAGGAACGCTGAAACGGTCGGCTACCTCGTGTTTGAAAGCGGTACCGGCAGTGCGGCTGGCGTCGTCTACGAAGCTGGCGTCGGAGCCGACAACGTCCAGGGTGTCGTCAACGCGCCGCCGTATCGCTATTCGCTGAGCGGCGACTACAACGTGGCCGTTGTGGCAAGTGCAGGAATGGACGGGACAAACGGTGGCTGGCCTCTGTTATATGGCCCCCAGATTAACGGCGCCGAGCTCGATATCGCGATCGATGAAGACCAGATCGCTGACAGCGAACGCAGTCGAACGACTGACCAGATCGCGTACATTGCCATGGAGCAGACCATCGCGGATGTCGTAATCGCCGGTGTCAGCAACGCACCGGAGGCAACCGGTTCGGCGGCGACCTTTGTTGCGTCCGCGACTGGCGTAGGGCTGCTCGAATACAGCTGGAACTTTGGTGACGGTCCGACACCGTTTACAACGGACGACACGGCGACACATATCTTCACGACGCCTGGTCGTCATCTCGTCACACTGACGGTCCGCGATGCCGAAGGAAACACGCAGGAGTTCGTATTCACGCAGCTGGTTCATCTCCCGTTGACGCCGAATGCGCCCAGCGTGTCGGGTGGTATTGTCGAGTATGCGTCGCGAGGGGAAGTTTGGAACGTTAACCCCGATAACGATTCGGTAACCGTCGTCGACACGGTGATGCAGGCCGTCGTGGCCGAGATTCCGGTGGGCGATGAACCTCGTGGACTGGCCATTGCGCCGAACGGCAGCGTCTGGGTCGTCAGCAAGGGTGCTGCAACGATCACGGTCATCGATCCCGCGACCTACTCGGCCAGCGATGTTCTGTTCCTGACCGTGGGCTCGCAGCCACATGGCCTGGTCGTAGGCGCTACGACGGCCTACGTTGCCCTCGAGGCGACCGGCGAGGTCGTGGCACTCGACACAACCACGGGCGTCGAGCTCACGCGCGCCTGGGTCGGCGATCGGGTTCGCCACCTGTCGCTGAACGGCGCGGAATCGCAGCTCATGGCATCGCTCTTCGTTACCCCGCCGCTGCCCGACGAAGGTATCGGTACGCCCATTGTGGATGACGGCACGAACCTGTACGGCGCCGAGGTCGTTCTTGTCGATCCATCGAGCCTCGCAACCACCGGCTCGGTTGTCCTCCAGCACAGCGATCGGCTGGTCTCCGAGCACAGCGGCCCCGGTGTGCCCAACTACGTTGGTCCAGCCGTCATTTCGCCCGATGGTTCATCGGCCTGGGTGCCGTCGAAGCAGGACAACGTCCTGGCGGGCGCGCTTCGCGGCGGCCAGGGCATGAGTTTCGACCAGACCGTGCGTGCCGTCACGTCAAAGATCGAGATTCCGGCAATGACGGAAAACTTCACGATGCGCGTCGACCACGATAACGCCAGCGTGGCCAGTCATGCTGCCTTCGGCCCTTACGGTATTCACCTGTTTACCGCGCTGGAAGGTAACCGGGAAGTGGCGGTCGTCGATGTCATGTCAGGTGTCGAGCTACTGCGCTTCGATGTCGGACGCGCGCCGCAGGCGGTAACCGTGTCAGCTGACGGAACGCGACTCTACGTGCACAACTTCATGGACCGCAGCATCGGGATTTACGACGTCAGTCAGTTGATCGGATCGGGTGCCATTGAAGCGACGGAGATCGCGACGGTCTCAACGGTAGCCAGCGAGTCGCTGCCGACCGAAGTCTTCCGGGGCAAACAGTTCTTCTACGATGCGCGGGACGACCGGCTGGCCGCCCTGGACTACATGAGCTGTGCGTCCTGCCACAATGAAGGTGGCGAGGACGGACGTGTCTGGGACTTCACCGGCATCGGCGAAGGTCTGCGTAACACAATCAGCCTGGAGGGTCGTGGCGGCGTAGATCACGGAAACCTGCACTGGACGGCTAACTTCGACGAAGTTCAGGACTTCGAGATGCAGATCCGGACCTTCGCGGGCGGGCTCGGCCTCATGGACGCAACCGACCTCACCGTAGGCACGCGCATGGAGCCGCTCGGCGATCCCAAGGCGGGCATCAGCGCGGACCTTGACGCGCTGGCGGCGTACGTCTCATCGCTCAGGGACGTGCCTGCGAGTCCGTACCGGGGTCTTGACCGCCAGCTGAGCGCGGATGCCCAGGCCGGTGCGCTGCTGTTCGAATCGGAAGGGTGTGGCACCTGTCACACGCCGGTCGATATGACCGACAGCACCGACGGCAACGGTATGCACGACGTAGGTACGCTGGAAGCAAGCAGTGGCCAGCGACTCAATGGCCCGCTGACGGGCATCGATACGCCGACGCTGCTCGGCGCCTGGGGGACGGCCCCCTACCTGCACGACGGTTCGGAGGCGACACTCGAGTCCGCGATTGAGGCGCACAGTGGAGTGACACTGACGGCAGCGGAGCTGGGCCAGCTCGGTGCACTGATCCGCGAACTGGAGTCGGGTAGCGAGTTGTCGAACAGCGACGGCCCGATGCTGGCGCACGGTACTGTGTCATTGGTCGGGGACGCCTGGCAGACTGTCACGTTGCCGAACACCTATACGGACATGGTTGTCATAGCTTCGGTGCAGTACGATGATTCAGCCTTGCCGGCCGTTGCGCGAGTACGAAACGCCGCTGGCAACAGTTTCGACCTTCGGGTGCAAAACCCGAGCAACACGGTGCTTGCCGGCTACACGGTGAACTTCGTCGTTGCGGAGGCCGGTGTTTACAACGAGGCCGAGCACGGCATTCGCATGGAGGCCGCCACGATGACGTCGACGCAAACCGCCCGGTACAACAACTGGGTGGCGCCGGCGCAATCGTATCAGCAGTCGTACACGACGCCGGTAGTTGTCGGCCAGGTGATGTCCGCCAACGACGCGCGGTGGAGCGTGTTCTGGGCGAATAACGGCGGCAGTAATCGGAGCCAGCCGACGGCCGCCTCGTTCGGAATCGGCAAGCACATAGGCGAGGACCCGGATGGATCGAGGCTCGATGAGACGATCGGCTACCTGGTCATCGAAGCCGGTAGTGGCGACGTTGACGGTGTCAACTTCGTGGCCGGATTGACAGCGAATGCGATTGAAGGGGTATTGCAGAACACTCCCTATGTCACCAGCGTCGGTGGAGCCTATTCGACCGGAGTCGTGTCTTCGGTGGGCATGGATGGAGGCAACGGCGGATGGCCCCTGCTGTATGGATCCAATCCGCTCGCAGGCGGCCAGTTAGATCTGGCGATCGACGAGGATCAGCTCAGGGATAGCGAAAGAACCCACATCACCGAGGTTGTCTCGTACTTCCTGCTGCAATAGCTGTGCAGGCTGATCGAGCAAGTTCGCTTCCGAGGCGAATCGCTTCGATTGCGTGGCTGCTCGTTCTCCTGCCGGCCTTCGGGCAGGCCGCAGGAGACACGACATGGAGTGCGGATTCGGATAGCGGGCGCTACGAGGCCAGCCTGGCCCCGCGCGACGGTCGTGTTCGAATCGGTGAGATCCAGGACTGGGTGCTCACGCTCCGCACGGCGGAGGATGACGCCCCGTTGCGTGACGTGCGCATCGGCGTGGGGGGCGGGATGCCCGGCCATGGACACGGACTGCCGACCCAGCCGGCAGCGACGGAATACCTGGGCGACGGGCAGCACGTCATTGCGGGCGTCAAGCTCAGCATGCCGGGCGAGTGGGTGCTTGCTTTCGGCATCGAGACGGCGAACGGCCGTGACCGCATCGTATTCGAGATGCAGGTGAAGCCCTGGCAGGACGATCGTGAACGGTTGCTCCAAAGCCTGTTGCTGGACGACTCCGTTCTGCCACCCCCGTCACCGTCAAACCGGGTCGCAGACAATCCGGAGGCCGCCGAGCTTGGAGAGCGCCTGTTCTTCGATCCGCGACTGAGTGCCAATGGCAAATTGTCTTGCGCGTCCTGCCACCAACCCGAACGCTTCTTCACAGACGGCTTGCCGCGCGCCCAGGGCATGCAGGAGACGGCGCGAAATACGCCAACCGTTATCGGCGCCGGTCATCTTAAGTGGTTCTACTGGGACGGGCGCCGTGACTCATTATGGTCGCAGGCACTGTTGCCACTCGAGGCTGCGGACGAGATGGGCTCTGATCGGGTTTCAATCACGCGGCTGGTCGGGAAGGACAAGCAGCTGCGAAAAGCTTACGAGGCGGCGTTCGGCCCATGGCCGCTGGACAAGGCGGAGCAATCATTGCCGGTTGCCGCGGGACCCTTCGGCGATCCGTCGCTGCGAGCGGCCTGGTCTGCTGTCGATCGCCGATCCCAGCAGTCGGTTAATCGGGTCTTCGCCAACCTCGGCAAGGCCCTCGCCGCCTGGCAGCGCACCCTGCCCAATCCGGTGTCGCGTTTCGATCGATACGTGGCGGCCGTGCTCAGTCCCGACGAGTCGGCATCGAAATGGCTGACGGCCGACGAACGAGCCGGGCTCGAGCTGTTTTTAGACGAAGAAAGGACACACTGCCTTCGCTGTCATAACGGACGCTGGATGACCAACGGCGACTTTCACAACATCGGTACCGGGACCTTCACCGGCGACCGCCTCGATTTCGGCCGCGTCTTCGGCATCCGGGCGCTGTCGATGGATGAATTCAGTTGCCTTGGCCCGTACAGCGATGCACGCCCGGAGTCCTGCAAGGAAATGCGATTCTTAAACCGAGGCTCGCACGTGCCCTTGGAAGGCGCTTTCAAGGTTCCGAGCCTGAGAAACCTCAAACACACCGCGCCCTACATGCACGACGGTCGGTTTGAAGACCTGGAGTCGGTCATCGCTTTCTACCGGACCCCCCCGTCGGGCGAAGCCGCGCACGAGCTGTTTCCATTGGACATTGACGACGAAGAAGCCGCCCAGCTTATTGCTTTCCTGAATAGCCTCACGTGGGAGGACTGAAGCTCTGTCCGACAGGAAATGGGGACATTCTGCTTTTTCAGAAAAAGCAGAATGTCCCCAATCCCCAGAATGTGCCCAATTTAACGGC
>JASJBE010000002.1 GCA_030066655.1 Woeseiaceae bacterium
CGTAGAGCTCCTCGCCCATGCCGTGCAGGCGCTGGAACTCGTAGTCACGACGCTCGCCGGCGTAGTGCATGATGCTCGCCATCGTATGCGCGTTATGCGTCGCAAAGCGCGGGTAGATGAGCTCGCCGGCGGCCAGCGCTCGCCGTGCGCAGGCGAGGTACGAAATGTCGGTATGCGACTTGCGTGTGAATACCGGGAAGCTGTCGAGCCCCAGTTCCTGCCCGTGCTTGATCTCGGCATCCCAATAGGCGCCTTTTACCAGGCGAACCGGAATGCGTCGGCCGCCCTTCTTCGCGAGATCGGCGATGTAGTCTACGACCGGGCCCGCGCAACGCAGGTAGGTTTGCACAGCGAGGCCAAAGCCTTCGTAACCGTCCATGGACGAATCCATGTAGACCTTTTCGAACACACGCAGCGAAATCTCCAGGCGCTCGGCTTCCTCCGCATCGATCGTCAGCGCGATACCGGCCTCTTTTGCCAGTTGCGCAAGCTCAAGTACGTCTGGAGCCAGTTCACTCAGGACGCGATCGCTGTGGGTCCAGGAATAGCGAGGATGCAGTGCCGACAGCTTGACCGATATCGTCGGCGCCTCGAACACATCATCCATGTGACCCCTCGGGCTGTCGCCGATCCGAGCAATACCTTCCTTGTAGGCCTCGAGGTAACGAGCGGCATCTGCCGTCGTCAGCGCGGATTCACCGAGCATGTCGAACGAGTAACGAAAGGCGGCGTTCTGCTTCTTCAACGAACGCTTCAGGGCCTCGTCGATAGTCCGACCCATGACGAACTGGTGGCCCATGATCCGCATCGCCTGGCGCATCGCCGTCCGGACCACGGGCTCGCCGGCTCGCCCCGCAAGCTTGGTCAGCAGCTTGCCGGGGTTCCAGGTCGACACCTCCTCGGGCTTAAGGAGCTTGCCGGTGAGCATCAGCCCCCACGTCGACGCATTGACCAAAAGCGAGTCACTCTCGCCGAGGTGGTCACGCCATCGTGCCGACGTGATCTTGTCGGCAATCAGTTCATCGGCCGTGTCGGCGTCAGGAATGCGAAGCAGCGCTTCGGCGATACACATCAGCAGCACGCCCTCCTGGGAAGACAGGTCATACTCCTGCATGAATGCGTCGAGCCCGCCGCTCCTGGACGCCAGTTCGCGAACGTTTGCCACCAGCTCCGCTGCGGTAGCGTGGATTTTCCTTCGCGAAGCTTCTCCCGGATCCGCCTCCTCGATTAATGCAGTAACGAGCTCGCGCTCGTCGCCGAGGTAGAGATTGCTCAAGCCCGGCACCAACTCCGGGCCGGCCGCTGACTGATCCTTGAATCGCATAGTTCCCCCACCGAACGCCAGCCTTCCGGGCTGGCTTGTCATATCCCCTCGGGACCCGATGATAGCTCATTCTCCGCGGGGCGATCAGCGCTTTGGCCTTGCCCGGCTGCTATACTTTGTGGCACCAAAAAACGACGAGATTCTACCCGTGTCATCCAGCTTTCTGAGCGGCCTGGGCGAGCAGACCGAAGCGCTCAAGGCCGAAGGCCTGTTCAAGACCGAACGCCTGATCGACGGCCCGCAACAAGCGGATATTGACGTCAGGACGAATGGCGCGAGTTCGCACGTCATCAATCTCTGCGCCAACAATTACCTTGGCCTTGCGAACCATCCGGCCGTGGTCGCGGCGGCACACAAGGCACTGGACACGTTCGGCTTTGGCGTCGCTTCCGTCCGTTTCATCTGCGGAACGCAGACCATTCACAAGGAGCTCGAGGATCGAATCTCGGCGTTCCTAGGCACCGAGGACACGATCCTCTACCCGTCGTGTTTCGATGCCAATGGCGGCCTGTTCGAGACGATCCTCGGACCCGAAGATGCCGTTATCAGCGATGCGCTGAACCATGCGAGCATTATCGACGGTATCCGCTTGTGCAAGGCGTCTCGGTATCGCTACCAGAATAACGACATGACCGACCTCAAGACGCAGCTCGATGCCGCCAAGGAGAGCAAGAACCGACTGATCGTCACCGACGGCGTGTTCTCCATGGACGGCACGATCGCCAACCTGAAGGGTATCTGCGATCTCGCGGGCGAATACGATGCGCTGACGATGATCGACGACTGCCACGCGACGGGGTTTTTAGGCGACACGGGTAGAGGTACGCACGAGTACCGCGACGTCATGGGTCGCATCGACATCATTACCGGCACGCTCGGCAAGGCACTCGGCGGTGCGTCCGGCGGGTTTACGTCGGGCCGCAAGGAGATCATCGGCTGGCTCAGGCAGCGCTCGCGGCCGTACCTGTTTTCCAATTCGGTCGCACCCGTGATCGCGGCCGCATCGATTGCCGTGTTCGATCTGCTCGAGAAAGACAGTGGTCTGCGAGAGAAGCTGCACGAAAACGCGACCTACTTTCGCACGGCCATGACCGATCGCGGATTCGATCTGAAGCCGGGCGAACACCCGATCATCCCGGTCATGCTGGGAGACGCGCGTCTCGCGACGGAGATGGCGGACCGACTATTGGGCAAAGGCATCTATGTCATCGGCTTCTCCTACCCGGTGGTGCCGAAAGGACAGGCCCGTATCAGGACGCAGATGTCGGCGGGCCTGGATCGCTCGCATCTCGACAAGGCCATCGACGCGTTCACTGACGTTGGCCGTGAACTCGGAGTGATCAGCTGATGCGCGCGCTCGTTAAATCAGAAGCCGAACCGGGCATCTGGCTCGAGGACGTGCCCGAGCCGTCGGTCGGACACAACGATGTCCTGATCGAAGTTCGGCGCACGGCGATCTGCGGTACGGACATCCACATTTACCAGTGGGACGAGTGGGCACAGGGCGCGATCCCGGTGCCGATGGTCGTCGGACACGAGTTCTCCGGCCGCATCGTCGATGTCGGCAGTGAGGTGCGCGGCTTCAAGGTTGGCGACCGGGTCTCGGCGGAGGGTCACATCACCTGCGGTGTCTGCAGGAACTGCCGCGCGGGCCGTCGCCATTTGTGCATGAACACCCGGGGCATCGGGGTCAATCACCCCGGCGCGTTTGCCGAGTACATCGCAGTACCGGCGTTTAATGTCTTCAAGCTGCCCGACGCGATCTCCGATGACATGGCCGCGATTCTCGACCCGCTCGGTAATGCGACGCACACGGCGCTGTCCTTCGACCTCGTCGGCGAAGACGTCCTGATCACCGGTGCCGGCCCGATTGGCATCATGGCAGTGGCTATCGCGCGATTCGCCGGTGCCCGGCACATCGTCATTACCGACATCAATGACTATCGGCTCGATCTTGCGCGCCAGATGGGCGCCACGAAAGCGATCAATGTGACGTTGGAGTCACTGGACGACACGATGCGGCAACTCGGGATGGAGGAAGGCTTCGACGTCGGTATGGAAATGTCGGGCAATGCGGCTGCGTTCAACGACATGCTGCGCACAATGCACCACGGCGGCCGCGTCGCGATTCTAGGCATTCCGCCCGGCGGAACGACGATCGACTGGAACCAGGTGATTTTCAAAGGCCTGATCCTGAAAGGCATCTATGGGCGCGAGATGTTTGAGACCTGGTACAAGATGTCGAGCATGCTCCAGAGCGGGCTCAACATCGCACCGATCATCACACACCACTACCCCGCCGCTGAGTTCCAGCCGGCCTTCGACCTGATGGCGTCAGGCCAGTCCGGCAAAGTCATCCTCAACTGGCAGTGAGCGCGCGCGGGCGTCTAAGTGACGCCGGCCTGCAGATCACTCGATCCTGCAGAAGCACTGGGAGTAGATGCCCTTCGGGTCGTTGAACTGGGTCAGCGGTTCAATCATCTGCTCCAACTCGCCGGCCAGGCGCTCAAGCGAACCGGGGCG
This sequence comes from Woeseiaceae bacterium, assembly GCA_030066655.1. Classification (GTDB taxonomy): domain Bacteria; phylum Pseudomonadota; class Gammaproteobacteria; order Steroidobacterales; family Woeseiaceae; genus UBA1847. Next base: position 3,848 of record JASJBE010000002.1, read on the forward strand.
GCGGGCAAAGCTCGTCGGGTCGAGACCGAGGCTCGCGCCAGCGTTGACGAAGTCGACGAGGAATTGCTCCGTTGACGACAATTCTGCCTCGATAAACTTGACGCCGTAGCTGCCCTCGGACATCTGCGCCAGTTCGGCTGCCGCCGCGATCGCGTCATCGATGTCACCGAGCTCGTCAATCAGGCCGTTCGCCAAAGCATCCTGGCCGGTCCACACTTTGCCCTGGGCAATCTGGTCCACGGCCTGCTTGTCCATGCCGCGATAGTCACTGACGTGGGAAATGAAACTATCGTAGCTATCCCGAATAAGTACGTTAAACAGCTTCCGCGAGCTGTCGGACATCTCACGATCCGGACGGAACTGACCGGACCACTGGGTCGAGCCTATGCCATCGGTTGCAATACCGAGATACGCGGCGGTGCGCTGGTAGGTCGGAAACATCCCGATGACACCAATCGACCCGGTAATGGTCGCCGGGCTCGCAAAGATCCTGTCTGACCCCGCTGCGATGAAGTAAGCGGCCGAAGCCGCAGCACTGCTCATCGAGACGACGACCGGCTTGCCGGCGACCTGTAGAGCCTCAATCTCGTCCGCAATGACGTAACCGGCGAAGGCGCTACCGCCACCGCTGTCGATATGCACGACGACGGATTTGACGGAGTCGTCGTTCATGGCGCGGCGCAGCAGATTCCCCGTCGACTCTGCACCGATGGTTCCCGGTGGTTGATCGCCGAACAGGACATTGCCGGAGGCGACAATCACGGCCACGTTCTGCTGTTTGACCTGTTCCACGTCGAGCATGCGCATTTGCGACACGTATTCATTCATACCGATCGCGTTGTACGTGCCGCTTTTCTCGCCGGCATAGCCGATCATGACATCGCGTACGTCGTTGCGCGTCATAAGTTCATCGACGAGGCCCTGCTGGACGGCGACCACTGCCGGATCGCCGCCTGCGGTCTCCAGGTTAATCAGGTAGTTAATCGCATAGTCGTCGATAACGCCTTCTTCGAGGCCGCGTGCCGCTTCTACGTCTTCCTGGTATATGCCCCACAGCTGGTCGATCAGGCTCTTCGTGCTCTCACGGTCTTCGTCCGACATCGACATGCGCGTAAACGGCTCAGCAAACGACTTGTGCGTGCCTGCACGAAAAACATTCCAGTCGATTCTCAGTTTTTCGATTGCATCGGCGAAGTAATTCATGAAGCGACCGTAGCCCTGCAGGAGCAGCATACCTTCCGGGTGCAGGTAGACCTTGTCAGCGTGCGATGCGACGTAGTAGGCCTGCTGTGACAGGAAATCACCCGTCGCAATCACTGGCTTACCGGATTCCTTAAAGTCCGTGACGGCCTCGGCGATACGTTGGAGCTTGGGCAAGCCTGCCCCGCCCATTCCGCTGAGCTCGAGGTGCACGACCTTGATACGGTCGTCCGTCTTCGCGTACTCGAGCGCATCGATCACGTCGCGAACGCGCGTCTGCGGGCGCGCCTCGTCGAGCAACTCCTCGACAGCACGGTCATACGGGTCACCCTCGAATTCCTCGACCAGCGAACCGACCGGCTGAATGTACAGTGCGGCCTGATTCGGGAATATCGGCGCCGTGCCTGACATCGCGCCGACAAAGATGGCGAACACGAGCAGCAATAGCACGAGGTGCAGGATCTTGCGGATACCGTCGACGCCAGTCCAGATGGCAGAAAAAAGGCGAATCAGCGGGTTACGTTTCATAAGAGTTCTCTTCTAGCGTAGCAGCCACAGGCTCAGTGACGGCCAGAATGTTATCAATATGACCGAAAGCATCAGAATCAACAGGAAAGGCAGCGTGGCCGAGTAAACCTGCATGATCGGTTTCTCGAATCGGTAGCTGGCGATAAACAGGTTCAGGCCGACCGGCGGCGTCATGTAGCCCAGCTGCATCGCCGCAAGGAACACGATGCCTAAGTGAATGGTGTTGACGTCGTATAAGGCTGCGACCGGCAGCAGCAGCGGTACGACGAGCACGATCGCGGAAAAAATATCGAGTATCGCGCCCAAGAGGAGCAGGAACAGCAGCAACAGGATCAGGAACGTCGTCTGGCTGCTGACGAACTCCGACAGGTATTCGAACAGCGTCGCCGGCACGCCGGCAAGGATCGTGTAGCTCGTCGACGCCAGTGACAGTCCGAGGATGATCAGGATGCCGCCAACGAGCAGCATCGACTCGCGAACGACTCGCGGCAAATCCTTAAACTTGATCTCGCGCAGGATCAGAACTTCGACGATGAAAACGTAAACTACGGTGATCGCGGCCGCTTCGGATACGGCCAGGAACCCGGAGTAGACGCTGCCGAGCACGACGAACGGCAGCGGAATCTCCCAGATGGACTCGCGCACCGCCGACACGAGCTCGCTCCACGAAAACTTCCGCAGCTCTCGCGTATTCTTACGACTGACCCAGATACACCAGGCCGACAACATGCCGATCATCAGGAAGCCGGGAATCAGGCCGGCCTTGAACAGGTCGTCGATACTCACTTCGGCGACGACGCCGTACAGAATTAGCGGGAGTGACGGTGCGAACAGCAAGCCGAGACTCCCGGACGTCGTGACGAGTCCGAGGTTGAACTTGTCGTTGTATCCATCTTGCTGCAGCGCCGGGTACAGGATTGCCCCCAGCGCGATAATCGTAACGCCGGAAGCGCCGGTGAACGCCGTGAAGAAGGCACACACAACGAGGCAGACCAGCGCGAGGCCGCCCGGCATCCATCCAAGCACGGCCTGCGTCATCCTGACCAGTCGCTGCGGCGCATTGCTTTCACTCAGCAGGTAGCCGGCGAAGGTAAACAGCGGTATGGCCGACAGGAACTGGAGGTCAACCATGCGCATCAGCTCGATCGCGACGTTCATCAACGGCTCATCGATGCTGGAGAAGCCCAGCATCGCGCTCGTCGCGATGATCGCAAACAGCGGCGCGCCGAGGATGGCGAGCAAAATCAGGATGATCGTAAAGACGATCACGACGCGGCCTCTTCCTCAGGTTTCATGAACAACTCGAGCGTCTGCTTGATCACGAGCACGCCAAAACGATAGCTGAGCAGCGCGAAGGCCAGCGGAACGATAACGTGGGCGGGAAACACCGGCAGGTCTCCGAGCACCGTGAACTCGAGCTCGACCTCGAGCTTGATGAACTCCCAGACGAGCGAGGCAACAACGGCGCAAACGACGGCGGCAAACAGGTCCACGAAGATTCGTATCGCCGTCACGGCCTTCTCAGGCAGCAGGTGGGACAGCAGGTCGATACGAATGTGCCGATTGTCGCGACAGGCGGCCACGGCGCCGACCATGGCCAGCCACAGCACCATCAGGCGGATCAGCTCGTTCGCCCAGATGACACCGGTATCGAAGACTTCGCGGGCGATGATTTGCGTGAACGCGACGATGACCATGCCGGCCAGCACAATCATCAGCGCCACGTTTTCTGCGATTCGGCCTGCCTTATCGAGCTTGCCGAAAAACGCTATCAGTCGCGCCACGTCATTTACCGTGAGGCGGCCTGACCGCCCTGGCTTCGGTAGTCCTCAATGTGGCCCAGCATCTCGTCGTAGAGCTCGAGCGAAAACTCGCCCTTCTTGGCCAGCTCGCGGTTTGACGCCAGCAGTACTTCCCGAACCTCCTCGAACTCACGTCGGTCGAATTCGATGGTCTTGATGCCGGTCTTTGCGGACAGCAGGGAGTCGCGCGCTGCACGATTGTCTATGAGGTTTTGCACGTTAAAGTTCTCATAGGTCGCGCGCATGACCTCCTGGACGATCGCCTTGTCGGCGTCGCTGAGCTTGTTGAATGCTTTCTCGTCGACTGCCATGAAACCCAGCGTGTAGGCCAGGGGAAGCTCGGACACATACTTGATCTTGGTGTGCCACTGCAGCACCAGCGCGCCAATCGGCGACATGGCCACTACGTCGATCAGGCCCGTCTGCAGGCCGGTCAGCACGTCCGTCACGGGCAAGGTGACCGGCGCCAGCGAGAGCGCTTCCATCGACGCGTAGCTGATGGGGTCACCCTCCGGCACCCAGACGCGTTTGCCTTTCATGTCCTCGAGGCTTGTGATCGGCGTGTTCGACATCAGCACGGCGAATCCGCCGGCGGCGAAACCGAAGTTAACGAAGCCGTTTTCTTCGAGGCCCTGTTCGAGACGCTCGTCGAGTTGGTCGCGAACATAGGCGGCCTCCTCTTCGGAGTTGAAGACCAGCGGCAGTCCGTACAGGTTCAAATCCGGGTAACGCGACGCGAGCGCCAGCGGTGTGAAAGCGCCGCCCGCCAGCGAGCCCAGGCGGATCTTCGCAAGTACCTGCTTGTCGTTGCCCATCGCACCACCGCCGTAGTACTTGATCTTGACGCGCCCGTCGGTGCGCTCCTTGATCTCTTTGGCGCTGGCTCGCATGTCTTTCATCCACTGCGAGTTCTCCGGCGTAACCGTCGCGATTCGAAGCGTCTGCGCGTCGGCGAATCCGCCGATCGCAACCAGGAACGCAATTACCAGTAACTTCTTCATGATATCTACCATTTACCCATTTACTGCCCAGAGGAGCAGTCTCTAATCAAAAGTAGTCTTCGGCCTCAGCCAGCAAAACTTCAGCGTCTCGTTGCGCGATGACGTTCGATAACGTGAGCCTGTCGGCGTACGGATCCGACTCGAGCACCTCGTTGAGCAGCCTGTCGTGCAAGTCCCGGTCGTACAGGAGCTTCGCATAGCCTCTGGCGAACTCGACCTTCGCCGACAGATCGCGACCGTCTGTCATCGCAATCGCCTTCTCGAAATGACCCCGCGCCTCTTCCGGCTTGCCGCCCAGTGCCGGTGGCCGCAGCGTCAAAAGGATGCCCATGTAGGTGTGCACGGCGCCCTCGGCGTCCTCCCCGGCCATCTCCAGATAACGGTTAAAGAGAGCCTCTACCTGGGGCAGGAATGCGAGCGAGTCCCAGTCGGCGCTGTGTGCGCGAAGATAAGCCAGCGTCGCTACGCCATAGGCGTAAACGAGGTCGGCGTGCTTCTCCGGAATCCCCGGCAGGCTGTCCACGAACATCTCGTACGACTGAGCGTGCCACTCACAGCTCTTCTCGTAACTGACGCAGAGCGCCTTCAGGCCATAGTTTCTAGCGCGCGTCGTGAGTTTTGACGCCCGTTCCTCGTCGTCGGCGAATACGGCGCCGTAGGACGCATACAGGTTTGCACCGGCTGCCAGCAGTGCTGGGTCATCCGGGTTACCTTCGATAAAGCTGTCCAGCAACAACATGTAGGACGGCGCGCCGGCGCGAACCGTCTCGGGGTCGTCCTGGTTCAGGATAGCGACCGACAGATTGTCGGCAAGCCCCGTCGCAGCGGACGAAACCAGTGACGCGCAGCCGCCGAGTGGCAGCGTCGCGAGAGCCAACAGGATAAGTCGATGGAGCGTGGTCATGCCTCGAATGACCTCCATGAGTGCAATAGGTTCAGGCTATCTGAACGCCTGCTCGCAGATTGTGAGCTTGCGCCCAGATTAAAGCCCATGCGTAGCGAAAAAACGGCGATTCAGGCGGATTTTATGTCAAAAACCGCGTCCCATTAAGCCGTTCCACAAACGAAAACGGTTACCTCCATCCAGTCTACCTAGTTGTAGCGGGATGAGAAGTAACCGTTCGTAACGCCGGCCCGGGGCCGGCGCGAAGCCTGAATCGGCTAAATTTTTTCCTTGATACGGGCGGCCTTGCCGGTGCGTCCACGCAGGTAGTACAGCTTGGCACGGCGCACGTCGCCGCGGCGCTTGACCTCGATTGAGGCGACGCTCGGGCTGTAGGTCTGGAAGACTCGCTCGACGCCCTCGCCATGCGAAATTTTGCGAACGGTAAAGGAAGAATTCAGGCCGCGGTTGCGACGGGCGATGACGACGCCTTCGAATGCCTGCAGGCGCTCGCGCGTGCCCTCTTTTACCTTCACCTGTACGACAACGGTATCGCCCGGCCCAAACTCGGGGATTTCCTTGCCCATCTGTTCCTGTTCTATCGCTTCAATCAGTTTGCTCATCGTTCTCTACCTGCAGGCTCACGCCTGGTGTTGTGTCGGCCGCAAGGCCGGTTTCCTGTTTGTATTCGTCCAACAGCTCGCGCTGTTCGTCACTCAAATTCATCTGCCGAAGCAGGTCGGGTCGACGCATCAGCGTGCGGCCCAGTGCCTGCTTGTGCCGCCATCGGGCGATCTTCTCGTGATCGCCTGACTTCAGCACCTCCGGCACCTCCCGACCGAGCACCGTATCCGGTCGAGTGTAATGCGGATGATCGAGCAGGCCCTGCATAAAGGAGTCCTGTTCCGCCGACTCCGCATCACCCAGCGCCCCGGGCAGCAATCGGACAACCGCATCAATGACGGCCATCGCCGCCACCTCGCCGCCGGATAACACGAAGTCACCAATCGACAGCTCTTCATCAATCGAGTCGTCGACCAGGCGTTCATCGACACCCTCGTAACGACTCGACACCAGCACGAAGGCTGGCAGTGCCGCCAGACGCTGCGCCGCACGCTGGTCAAACGGCTTTCCGGCAGGACTCAGGTGTATGACCGGAGCCTCTGCGCCAAGCTCATCCTTGACCGCGTCGATCGCCGCCTTCAGCGGCTCGGCCTTCATCACCATACCGGGACCGCCGCCGTAAGGTCGATCGTCGACCGTCCGGTGCGCGTCCGTCGTGAAGTCCCGAGGGTCTCCCACGGTTAGCGACGCCAGCCGATTCTCGATCGCTCTTCCAACCACACCAAAATCAGCAATCGATTCAACAACTTGCGGGAACAAGCTAATGACGCCTATACGCATCAGTCCCATTCCCAGTCGACGGTGATCACGCCCTTGTCGAGATCAACGTCGACGATAAATTCGTCCAGTACGAACGGTATCAATCGTTCGATGTCGCCCCTGATGACCAGCACGTCGTTAGCGCCGGTCTCAAGGATCCGCTCGACCCGCCCTATCGACTCTCCGTCTCGGCGGACGACGGACAGGCCCTCGAGGTCTGTCCAGTAAAAGCTGCCATCGTCGGCCTCAGGCAACTCCGACCTCGGCACGGAGATTTCCGCCTCGAGGTAAGCTGCTGCGGCGTCCCGATCATCCACACCTTCGAGGCGGGCGATGACCGATTTACCGTGGCGCTTTCCTTCCGACAACTGAACCGGCGTTGTTTTACCGCCCTGGCTCAATTGCCAGCTCTTGTACTTAAGTATTGCTTCCCGAGGATCGGTGTAGGAGAAGACCTTTACCCAGCCCTTGACGCCGAAGAGGCCGACGATCCGGCCCAGCGAAACACCTGTTTCCTCGCTATCAGACATGCCTTACGACACGTCAGCCCGGCATCAGTTGGCCGCGGCAGCCTTGCGATGCGTTTTCAGCAAAGCGGCAACGCGCTCAGACGGCTGCGCGCCCTGGCCGATCCAGTAGTCGACGCGCTCGACGTCGATGCGCAAGTTTTCCTCATGCTCCTTCCCGACCGGGTTGAAGTAACCAACGCGCTCGATGTAACGGCCGTCACGACGGTTACGGCTGTCGGTAACAACCAGGTGATAAAAAGGACGCTTTTTCGCGCCAGCGCGCGAAAGACGAATGCTAACCATTTCAATTCCGTGTTTGTTCAACTAGGGGGCGGACACGCCCAATTCCGGGCCGAGGCCCGAGCAGACCGCGCATTGTACCTGTTTGGATTGAAATGTGAAGCGAAAAAACGGCTGGAATTCCTAGCGTTTTCCGCTAGTTGGACGACCGATCAGCGCAATCCGGGCGGCATGCCTCCAGATTGCATACCGCGCAGCATCTTCTTCATGCCGCCGCGGGCCATTTTCTTCATCATCCGCTCCATCTGGGTGTGCTGCTTCAAGAGCCGGTTCACGTCCTGGACCTGCAATCCGCTGCCCGCCGCTATGCGCTTCTTCCGCGATCCGTTGATCGTCTTGGGGAAGCGCCGCTCGCCCGGTGTCATCGCGCAGATAATCGCAATCTGTCGCCGAATCTGCTTCTGGTCGATGTTGTCCTTGAGCGCCGCCGGGTTCATGTTGCCCGGGATCGGCAGCTTGTCGAGCATCGCCGACAGGCCGCCCATTTCCTGCATCTGTTCCAACTGGTCCTTCAGATCCGACAGGTCGAATCCGCGGCCCTTCTTCATCTTGTTGGCGAGCTTGGTCGCCTTGTCTTTATTGACCTTGTCTTCGATCTCCTCGACCAGCGTCAGTACATCGCCCATGCCGAGAATGCGCGACGCCATACGGTCGGGATGAAAGGCCTCCAGCGCGTCGGTCTTCTCGCCGACGCCCAGGAAACGGATGGGCTTGCCGGTGATCTCTCGTACCGACAGCGCGACACCGCCCTTGGCGTCGCCGTCCGCCTTGGTCAGGATGACGCCGGTCAGCGGCAGGCTCTCGCCGAAGGCACGTGCGGCATTGACGGCGTCCTGGCCCGCCATGCTGTCGACAATGAAGAGTGTTTCATGCGGCGCCGCACGCTCATGAACGGCGACGACCTCCTGCATCATCTCACCATCGATATGCAGACGACCGGCCGTGTCGACCAGCAGCACGTCGGCGTGCGATCGCTTCGCCTCATCCAGCGCGCGATCGACGATTGCGATGGGTTTCTCGCTGGCCTCGCTGTCGCAGTGCAGTGCGCCGACCTCACCCGCCAGGACCTTCAGCTGCTTGATCGCCGCAGGGCGATGCACGTCGACACTGACCAGCATGACGCGTTTCTTGTCCTTGTCGATTAAGCGTTTCGCAAGCTTCGCTGCGGTCGTCGTCTTACCGGCGCCCTGCAGGCCGGCCAGCAGGATGACGACCGGCGGCTTGCTGCGCAGGTCCAGCGGCGCATTGGTGTCGCCGAGCAGCGTGACCAGTTCCGTGTGGATGATCTTTACGAGCGCCTGCCCCGGCGTAAGGCTCTTCAGTACCTCCTCGCCGACGGCCTTCTCGCGTATGCGCTCGATGAAGCTCTTGACGACCGGCAGCGCAACATCGGCCTCGAGCAGCGCGAGACGCACTTCCCTCAGCGTGTCCTTGATGTTGCTTTCGGTCAGTCGACCTTTGCCACTTAAGCGCTTGGCCGCGTCGCTGAGTCGTCCGGTCAGATTTTCAAACATGCACGTGTTCCGAGTTTCGCTGAACCCGGAGTGTATGCGAATCCGGGCCTAAACGGTAAGCACGGTCCCGCGGGAGAGCATCTGGATCTTCTTGTCGGGCGCCGCCTGGATCACCTGGTCGAGAATCAGGTCCTCGGAACCGGGCTTCATGCCGGTGATCCAGATGTCCGGATCGTGGCGCAGCTTTTTGAGGTCGCGCGTCATCGTTTTGGGACAGTAGTGACCGGCCTCGGTGGCCAGAGCCTCGAGCTCGTCCGGGAACGACACCTCGATAACGAGCAACCTCAGGTCCTCGACGGCGTTCAGCGCAGGCCACAGCGTCTGGTTGGTCCGGGTATCGCCGCTGATCGCGAACGCGCCCTTCGAATTCTGTACGGTGAAGCCCAGCGACGGCACGCTGTGGGTGACGTCGACGGCGTTGAAATGCCGCTTGCCGAGTTGGACGCGGTCGCCCGGCGCCAGCGTCTCGAACCTCAAGATGGGGTTGTCCGGATTCGGAATCTTGCGGAAGTCAGGCCAGATGACGTCGTTGAACAAGTGCGCCTGTACCGCGGCAAGCGTCTCTTTCCTGGCGTAAACGGTCAGGGGAACCTCGAAGTCCTCGTGGAAGATGCTGTCAACCAGCATCGGCAGGCCGGCAATGTGATCGAGGTGAGCATGCGTCAGGAACACGTGGCGAATGGCATCGAGATCGTCGAGCGACAGATCACCGATGCCCGTACCGGCATCGATGAGCACGTCATCGTCGACAAGCAACGCTGACGTTCTCGAACCAGCGCCGATACCGCCGCTGCAACCCAGGATCCGAATGCGCATAGTCTGGTCTCGCTATGGCCCTTGTTACTCAGGTAGCGACCGCTGTGCGGTAATGCTGCCGCCGCGACGCCACAGGCCTGATTTCACTCGTATGTTTCCGAAACTGCCCTGCCCTCAAAAAGCGGTCAGGGTTCTATTAAATCCCGCCATGTGGGATCATTGATCGCATCACACTAGGCCAGTAAATCGCGGGTTTCTGTGTTTCAAATCACAATTCTTTTTTTGTACGCCGGCGCCGCTATTTGCCTGGCGCTCTCTAGGACTACGCCGTCCGAGAAAAACCTGCGTCGCCTGCTGACAGCGGCCGTTCCTCTGGCCGCTGCGGCAATGTTCCTGCACGGCTGGCAGCTGCACGAGGCGGTCATGCCGGCGGGCAATTTCACGCTGACCTTGACCAGCGCGATCAGCGTCATTGGACTGCAGCTCGGGATCATCGCCTCGCTCGCTGCACTCGAAGCGTCGCTGCGCGGCGTCTCCAGCATACTGTTCCTGATCGCCGCTACCGCAGGGTCGCTGACCTACGTGTACGTCCCGGAAATCATCAACACCAATCTCGCGTGGAAGGTCCAGATGCACATCGCGCTGTCGATGTTTGCATATGGACTGCTGACCGCTGGCGCTATCGTCGCAGTGCTCGCGCTGATTCAGGACAAGAGACTCAGGGCCGGCAGGCTGTCTCCGATCAACCACCTGTTCGCGCCACTGGAGACGACCGAGCGACTGCTGTACGGCGTGGCCTCCGCCGGGTTTGTCGTGCTGGCTATGGCGGTAGTCTCCGGCGTCGCATTCGTCGAGGACCTGTTCGCCCAGAACCTCGCCCACAAGACCGTACTGTCGCTGCTGGCCGTCGCGACGTTCGGCGTACTCGTCATTGGCCGACAGGTCGCGGGATGGCGAGGCAAACGCGCCGTCTACCTGTACCTGGGTGGTTTCAGCTTGCTGCTTCTTGCCTACTTCGGCACTCGCTATATCCTGGAAGAGATCCTGAACCGCACGTGGGGCTAGCGAGGCAGCCTTGACAGTCTCTGGGGCAGCTGCTCAACTGAAGATTCGTGACTGACGACGGAGTGCGCTTTCATTGGGCGACGACGTATCCGTAGGCGGGCTAGGTGCCGTTCTCGGGCTTCTAATTCTGTTATCTGCTTTCTTCTCAGGCTCTGAAACTGCTTTGATGAGCCTGAATCGCTACCAGCTAAGGCACAAGGCACGACAGGGACATCGCGGGGCGATTCTCGCCGAGCGACTGCTGCGCCGTCCCGACCGTTTGATCGGCCTGATCCTGCTCGGCAACAACCTCGCGAACTTCTCCGCCGCGTCACTGGTCGCGATCATCGCACTCGAGCTGGGTGGCGAGCCGGCCGTCGCGCTGGGCACGCTGATCCTGACACTCGTTGTGCTCGTGTTCGCCGAGGCCGCACCGAAGACGCTGGCGGCTCTGTCGCCTGAGAAACTCGCCTTTCCGGCATCGATCGTCTACTACCCGCTGCTAAAGATCACTTACCCGATCGTCTGGCTGATCAACGTCATGGCGAACGGCTTCCTGTACATCCTCGGCGTTCGCGAAAACGTAACCGACCCGCACGCGCTGACAAGAGAAGAGCTGCGCACGGTCGTCAACGAAGCCGGCCAGCGCATCGCCAGTCAATACCGGCAGATGCTGATCAGGATTCTCGATCTCGAGAAAGTCACCGTTGACGACGTTATGGTCCCGCACAACGAGGTCGTCGGCATCGACATTTCTGCAAAAATCGATGAAATCAACGACCTGGTGACGAGCAGCGAACACACTCGCCTGCCAGTCTTCGAAGACGACATCGACAAGGTGCTGGGCGTGCTGCATCTGAGAAGCCTCGCCAACATGGCGTCAGTGCCGCTCGACAAGGACAACATCTTAAGCCTGATGAAGGAACCCTACTTCGTCCCGGAGGGCACGCCACTGAGCATGCAGCTCGTCCAATTCCAGCGGCGTCGCGAACGCATTGCGCTCGTTGTCGATGAATACGGCGACATCCAGGGGGTCGTCACGCTGGAAGACATCCTCGAGGAAATCGTTGGCGAGTTCACGACCGATCCGGCGGACGAGGATGTCGACGTTGTGCGCGAGCCCAGCGGCAGTTTCCTCGTCAACGCATCGGCCAATGTTCGCGAACTGAATCGGGCCCACTTCTGGGAGCTCCCGACGGACGGCCCGAAAACCCTGAACGGCCTTATCGTCGAGCGACTGGAAGACATACCGGAACCGTCAACCTGCCTGAAGATCTCGGGCTACCCGATCGAGATCATGTCAGTCGAAGACAATCGCATCGAGACTATTCGCATACGCCCTGCCGACCGGGTCGTCGACGAGACCGAGGAAGAAGAGACCCCGCTCTAGAACGCAGCGTCGAGCGCCTCCGACAGGCTCCTGACGCCGATGACGTCGATGCTGCCGGACGGCTTCTTCGGCACGTTAGCCGCCGGAACGATCGCCGTCGTGAAACCCTGTTTGTCGGCAGCGGCAATGCGTTCCGCACCGAATCGTACCGGACGAACTTCGCCCGCGAGGCCGAGCTCTCCGAAACTGATGAGTCGTTCGCGACACGCCCGGTCCCTGAAACTCGATACGATCGCCAGCACGCTGGGCAGGTCGACGGCAGTCTCGTTGATCTTGAGCCCGCCAACCACGTTCACGAAGACATCGTCTGCGCCAAGTTCTGTGTCGCCGTGTTTTAAGAGCACTGCCAGCAACAGCGCCAGGCGATTCTGGTCCACACCCTGCGCGAGACGCTTCGCGTAACCGCTGTTACCGTCGGCGACGAGCGCCTGGATCTCGACGAGCAACGGCCGACTCCCCTCCCATGCCACCGACACGACGCTGCCGGGACCCGACAAGGTGTCGCGCGACAGAAAAATCGCTGACGGATTCCTGACTTCCTTGAAGCCCTCCTCGGTCATCGCGAACACGCCCATTTCTCCGCTGGCGCCGAAGCGATTCTTGACCGAGCGGATCATCGAATAGCGACTCGCCGGATCGTTCTCGAAATACAGCACGGTATCGACCATGTGCTCGACGAGTCTCGGACCGGCGATCGTGCCTTCCTTGGTGACGTGCCCGATAACGAAAACTGATATCTCGTTCTGCTTCGCGCACTGCACGATCTTGCCGACACAGTCCCTGAGCTGAGACACGGAACCTGGCGCCGACGGTGAGCTGGAGCTCTCCATCGTCTGGATCGAATCGATCACCAGCACGTCGGTCTTGTCCGACAACACCAGAGCAATGATCCGGTCAAGCGATGTATCGGCCACGAGGTTCATGTTCGACTCGGATGCCTGCAGGCGATTGGCCCGTTGGGCAACCTGCCGTAGCGATTCCTCACCGCTGGCATAGCAAACGTTGAGTTCAGCGCTCATTCTCGCAGACACCTGCTGCAGCAGGGTCGACTTGCCGACGCCGGGGTCGCCGCCGATGAGGACGACCGAACCCGGTACGAGCCCGCCGCCAAGCACGCGGTCAAACTCGCCGAATCCGGAGCGGTAGCGCGTGTCCGCTTCCTGCCCGACGACGGAGAGCTTCGCTGATTCGGCAGCTGGCGCCGCCGCAGAAGCCGAAGACTGCGGCACCGTCGTCTCGGCGAGCGTGTTCCAGGACAAGCACTCAGGGCATTGCCCGGACCACTTCAAGCTGTGTGCACCACAGCTGTCACAGACGTATGCCGTTCTGGTTTTTACCACCTGGACTGCTCCACACCCGGCACCACCGTCAGGCCGGACCGGCTGAAATCGTAAGTAATTGTTTTAACGGGAAAACGCTCCCCGAGACGAGTCGGCACTCGACGGTTCGGCCGCCTCGTCGAGCAAAGTCTAGCATTCGGCCGCCGCGCTGTTATGACAAAAAAATGCCAACCCTTTCTCATTAAGGGCTGGAGCATTTTTCTATACTTTCGCAGTCAAAACAGGATGTTCGACGTTGGAAACAGCCGCCAAACAAAAACGAAACCGACTGATCGCGTTGGCCTTCGCAAGCGTATTGCTCGTTTTAATCTACGGGCCGCTTGCCCAGTGGTTCATCGGTGCCGACCGATTCCTATACGACCAGTTCTCGGCCAGCAAGCCGGTTAAGCCGCTGGAGAATGCGCTGATCGTCAGTATCGATCCGTCCCGAATGACGGGTGAGGAAGTTATCGAGGCCTATGGCAAGGTTCTCGCCGAGCTGCAGAGCAGCCGCGTCAGGCGCATCGTGCTGAGCAATCCGCCGGCGATTGCCGACGGCGAAGCAATGCCAGACTGGGTTTCATTCCTGAACACTGACATCCCGGTCTATGTCCCGACACGACACCGCCTGGCCGAGGTTACCGGCAACGTCGGCGTCGTCAGCCTGCATCCCGACGAGGACGGCGTGCTCCGCAAGTCGGACATGTGGTACTTCATCGACAGCGCGATGGTACCGGCACTGCCGCTGGCGATCGCTTTCGACAACGACGGCGGCGCGTCCTCTCCAAGGCTGTCTGGCGCGGAGGACGCGATCTATCTGTCGAGGTATGCCGAGGTCCCGCGCGTCAGAGCATCCGAACTGCTGCAACGCGGCATCACGCATATGCGGATTACCGACGCGACCGTCTTTGTCGACGCAGAACCTGCGATCGTCGGTTCTGCCGCCCTGCTTCCGTCCGGCCAGTTCGTCACGAATTCCGAAATCGTCGCGACGGTACTCGCTGCTGTAGAACAGAACGCCGCGATCCTGTCCCCGGCGTGGGCTAAGGCCATGCAGTGGCTGGCGCCCATCCTGGCCGCTATCGTTGCCGTGCTGTTCATGCCCGACCGTAACCGTCGCGACATTGCTGTCCTGGCCGTCGTCACATCCGTCGGCTTGCTGCTGCTCGAGGTGCTGATGCTGTACGTGCTGAACACCAGGCTCGACCTCGGACGACCCCTGTTGATCTTTGTCGGCGTCGCGACGCTCGCGTTGTGGCTGGTTGGCGATCCGCGCAAAGTCACGCGGGATGCGTTCAAGCGCGGCTCGGATTTCCTGGCCGCTGGCAGGCTGGAACCGGCCTTCGCCGAGTTCCGCCGCTGTCATCCTTCAGAGTCTCTCGCGACCGTGATGTACAAGCTGTCGCTCGCATTCGAACAACAGGCGAAACCGGAACGTGCCGAGGCCGTCCTCGACTGGATGAAGCGCACGCACAGCACGATCAAACGAGAGTCTGCCGAGAAGCGCGCGGGCAAGGCGCCGGATCGACTCGGACGCTACGTCATCGAGAAGCGACTCGGCCGCGGCGCGATGGGCGCCGTCTACCTGGCAAAAGACCCGAGGATCAATCGCCCGGTCGCGCTGAAAGTTATTCCAATCGAGAAAGAATTCGAGGATGAGGAACTCAAAGAGGCGCGGCTCCGCTTCTTCCGCGAAGCCGAGTCCGCGGGCCGGCTGACGCACCCGAACATCATCACCGTCTATGACGCGGGCGAGGACAAGGGGCAGGCCTACATCGCGATGGAGTTCGTTCCTGGCACACCCCTGAAAAAATTCACGGACCCGAACCGTCTGCTGGCGCCGAAGCGTGCGCTGGAACTGGCTGCGGCCACGGCCGAGGGTCTCGATTACGCACATTCACAAGGAGTGATTCATCGGGATATCAAGCCGGCCAACCTCATGTACAATCCCAAGGATGGCTCGCTGAAAATCAGTGATTTCGGCGTCGCGCGGTTAACCGACAACAACCGGACCAAGACCGGTATCGTTCTCGGCACCCCGATGTACATGTCACCGGAACAGCTGGCTGCGGAGGACCTGACGGGACAATCGGACCTGTTCTCGTTGGGCGTTACTTTGTACGAATTGTTGATTGGCGAAGTGCCATTCAAAGCCAGCAATATTGCGCTGCTTATGTCGAAGATTACGAGCGAAGACCCACCGCCGGTCTCAAACAGGCGGTCAGGCATTCCGCCGAGCGTGGATGCCCTTCTGACGAAGGCATTGTCCAAGAACCCAGAGAACCGTTTTTCGAGCGGCGCTGAAATGGCGATCGCCCTGCGCAACTGCGCACGGGTCTCTTAGAAGTCGGATGAAGCCCGGACGATGAGCCTGAAAGGGAAGATTGAGTTTACCGAACTGACTGACACCGGTCGGGTTCGTGAGCACAACGAGGATGCGATCGGGAGCATTCCCGAGATCGGCCTGATGGTGCTCGCCGATGGTATGGGCGGTTACCAGGCCGGTGAAGTCGCGAGCGGCATCGCCGTGCAGATCGTCAGTGAGCTGGCCCAGGAGGGTGCCGAACGCGAAGAACGGGAAGACGTCGATCCGCACAGCGGCCTGATGCGCCAGTCGATCGTGCTGCGTGACGCGGTCTACCGGGCCAACAAGATCATCTACCAGACGGCACAGAGCCAGACGCATTGCGAAGGCATGGGCACGACCATCGTCGCCTGCATGTTCTACGACAACAAGGTCTCCATCGCTCACGTCGGCGACTCGCGCGCCTATCGGTTGCGGGGTGGCAACTTCGAGCAGATCACGATGGATCACTCACTGTTGCAGGAACTGGTCGATCGCGGCTTCTATTCCCACGAGGAGGCGCAGCGTTCGACAAACCGGAATTACGTCACTCGGGCACTCGGCGTTGAACCCACCGTTGAGGTGGAAGTCAGCGAATTCGAAGTGGATCCGGGAGACATTTATTTGCTGTGTTCGGACGGCCTTCCGGACATGGTTGAAGACGAGGATATTCACTTAACTATCAATACTTTTAATGCTAGTCTTGACATGGTTGGTCAACAGCTGGTGGAACTGGCGAACGACCAAGGTGGACGAGACAACGTGTCAGTCATGCTCGCACAGGTGAATGACTCGTTTGCCGCCAAGAAGGGCCTCTTGGTGAAAATAGCGAATATGTTTCGTTCATAGGGATGCAGGGTTTCGGAGAAACAAGACAGAGTCAGATCCGGATTGGGCCGGAGACGTCTGGTTTTGCCCTCCTGCGGTACGCACTCACCTTTAAGCACGGCGAAAATACATGGCGCGTTTAATACTTAGTCTGGATAACCAGGTGCTGGCCGAATACAACATGTCGAAGGAGCGTTACACGATTGGACGCCTCCCCGACAACGACGTTCGTATCGACAACCCTGCCGTCAGTGGGCACCACTCCCTGATCATCAACATCCTGAATGACTCGTTCCTCGAGGACCTGAACAGCACCAACGGGACCTACGTGAACGGTAAGCTGATCAAGAAACACGCGCTGCAGCACGGCGACGTCATCACGATCGGCCATCACCAACTCAGGTTCTCGGACCAGCAGGCCGCCGAGCCCGAGCAGGACGAATTCGAGAAGACCATGGTCATTCCCGCCGGTCAGCAGAATGCCGAGCAGCTGGCGAAAGCCGAGGCGGCAGCTGAGAAAGCGGCGGCAGCGGCCGCGAGCACGGAGGCTTCCGAGGACGATATCGCCGAATCGGTCAAGCTGGACCCGGAAGAGGCCGGTCCGCTGGCGGCGGAAGAACCCGATTCGGCGCCCGCTCCCGAGCTGGATCCTGAACCCGAGCCAGAGCCGGAAGTGCACGCACGCACGACCGCCGGCATCGACCCGTCTGCTGCGCCGGCCGCCTTGCCAATGGCGAAGCTGCAGGTCTTAAGTGGCGCCTTCGCCGGGCGCGAACTCGAGCTGACGAAGGCACTGACGACGCTGGGACGACCCGGCGTGCAGGTCGCGGCCATCACGCGGCGTGCCGAAGGTTACTACATCGTCCACGTCGAGTCTGGCAAGGAAGGCGACTTCCCGCTTGTCAACGGTCAGCCGATCGGCGCCCAGGCGCGTAAGCTCGCTGACAACGATGTCGTGCAGCTCGCCGGCGTCAAGATGGGTTTCTTCTCGTCCTGATCGGGACCTCGGTCTCCGCTTTGATCGGTTCGTATGTCGCGTCGCGTCAGCAGCGCGACCGCTGCGGGCGTCGCGAGGTCAGACACGAGCATTTGTCCTTACGCTGATTCGCGGTGCATGACGCCGCACAACAGCGTGTACGGGATCGTATCTGCCCAGCCCGCGAGTTCTTCGACCGCGAGGCCGTCGCCCCACAGCGTTGCCACGTCACCAACGCGATCGCGCGCGTCCGGACCCAGGTCAACGGTCAGCATGTCCATCGACACGATGCCAGCCAGCGGCACCCGTCTCCCGTTGAGCAGCACCGGGGTCCCGTCCCTGAAGCTTCGCGGGTATCCGTCGCCGTAGCCGGCAGCGATGACTCCGATGGTCGTATCCCTGTCCGCTGTGAACCGTTCGCGATAGCCGACGCTCTCCCCCGCCGAGATCCGCTTGACGCTGATGAGCCTTGCTTCGAACTGCATCGCGGGAAGGAGATCAAGCGCATCGCCAGACGATGCGGGGAACGGCGACACGCCATACAGCGACAGCCCGGGGCGGATCCAGTGATCGCCTGCAAATCCCAGCGTGCTCTTCAGCTCCCGAATCTCGTCCCAGCCCAGTGCGCCCGGTGAATTGGCAACGCTGACATCACCGTCAAAGCCCTTCGCTATCGATGCGAAACGTTCGAGTTGCCGCGTCGTCTTGTCGTCGTCGACAACGTCGGCATTGGAGAAGTGCGTCATCAGGCGTAGCTGTTTGACATGCGGCGATGCCCGCAGTCGTAACAGGACCTCAGGTACGCCCTTGAGCGCAAAGCCGAGCCGGTGCATGCCGGTGTCTATCTTCAGCCACACCGTCACCTTGGCGCCCGCATGCGCTTCCAGGAGTTCGACCTGCTCCAGGCTGTGGACGACCAGTTCACAGCCCTGGTTGATGGCAGACGTCTGGTCGTCCCGGTCCCAGACACCTTCCAGCATGACGATGGGCTTCTCGATACCGTGTTGACGCAGTTCCCGCGCTTCCGTCAGCCGCGCGACGGCGAACGAGTCAGCGTCGGTGAGGCTGTCGGCCACGGTGCACAGCCCGTGTCCGTAGGCGTTTGCTTTGATCACAGCCATGACGCGGCTGCCGGGAACGGCCTTATGGATGACGGAAAGATTGTGCCTCAGTGCGTCGGGCCGAATAACGGCCCGTGCACCGAAACTCACGGGAAAGCCTCGTCGCTGTAGGATTCGGGCACGAAGTTCTCAAACTTCGTGTAGCGACCAACGAAGGTGAGCGGGAAGTCGCCGATGGGACCGTTACGCTGTTTGGCGATCGTGATGTCAGCGATGCCCTTGCGCGGCGTGTCCTGGTTATAGACCTCGTCACGGTAAATAAAGATGATCAGGTCGGCGTCCTGCTCGATGGCACCCGATTCTCTGAGGTCAGACATGACCGGTCGCTTGTCCGTCCGTTGTTCGACACCGCGATTCAACTGCGACAGCGCGATCACCGGGAGGTTGAGCTCTTTTGCCAGCGCTTTCAGCGAGCGCGATATCTCCGAGATCTCGGTGGCCCGATTCTCCTTGTTGCCGGGGACCTGCATCAGCTGCAGGTAGTCGACGACGATGAGGCCGAGGCCATGCTCACGCTGCAGGCGCCTCGCGCGGGCGCGAATCTCGGTCGGCGACAGGCCCGGCGTATCGTCGATAAAGACCGGCGCCTCGGACATCAGTTGCACGGCCGTGTTGATCCGCGACCAGTCCTCATCGGGAAAGCGCCCGGTTCGAAGGAAAGTCTGGTCGACGCGACCGAGGGACGAGATCATGCGAAACGCCAGCTGCTGCGCAGGCATCTCCATCGAGAAAATAGCCGTGGGGACCTTACTGCCGATCGCCGCATTCTCGGCCATGTTCACCGCCAGCGTCGTCTTGCCCATCGACGGTCTGCCGGCAACGATGATCAGGTCGCCGCCCTGCAGCCCGGCGGTCATCTTGTCGAATTCGTGGTAGCCAGTGGAGATGCCAGTGATATCGCCGTCGGACTGATGCAGCAGGTCGATCCTGTCGACCGTCTCCGGGAGGATGTCCCTCAGAGGTTTGAAACCCGCCCTGCCCCGTGCGCCTTTCTCGGCAATCTCGAAGACCTTGCGCTCGGCCTCGTCAACGAGGTCGCTCGCCGTGCGACCGTCCGACGTGAACGCACTGCCGGCAATCTCATTGCCGACGTTGATCAGCGACCGCATGATCGAGCGCTCGCGAACGATGTTCGCATAGGCTTTCGCGTTGGCGGCGCCGGGTGTCTCATTCGCCAGCGTGGCGATGTACTCGAGGCCGCCGGCGTCTTCGAGTTCGCCGCGGGCGTCGAGAAACTCGGACACGGTAACGACGTCGCAGGCCTGGCCGTCCTGCGTCAAGGCTGCGACCGCAGCGAAAATGAGCTGATGGTCCTTGCGGTAGAAATCCGCCGCGGCGACAACGTCGGCGACCTTGTCGAACGCCTGCTTGTCGAGCATCAGGCCGCCAATCAGGGATTGTTCGGCTTCGACGGAGCTAGGCGGCACCTTCAGGCGCTGCTCAAGACTTCCCCCGTCTCCCAAAGCTCGAACCATCTGACTCCCTCAGTCGCTGGATATCGCCTTTAAAGGTAGCACACTACGACGCCGTGATAACGGCGCCGAAATGCTGACTCACTTACTCGGCTGCAACGACTCGGACGGCGACTTCGGCGTCGACCTGCGGGTGCAGGTGGATGCCGACCTGGAACTCGCCAGCCTCGTGGATGGGACCGTCCGGCATGCGGACTTCGCTGCGCTGAACCTCGATCTGGATCGCTTCGAACGCGTCGGCGATGTCGATCGGGCCGATGGAACCGAACAGCTTGCCTTCGCTGCCGACGTTCGCCGGGATCACCAGCTTGACACCGCTAATCTGCTCGGCGCGTTTCTTCGCCGCGGCAAGCTCCTCAGCCGCTGCCTTCTCAAGCTCGGCGCGACGTGCTTCGATCTCGGCCATGTTCGCCTTGGTGGCCAAGGCTGCTTTGCCCTGCGGGAGCAGGAAGTTGCGGCCATAGCCCGGCTTGACCTTGACTAGGTCGCCGATGCTGCCGAGGTTTTCCACGTTTTCCAACAAAATAACGTTCATCTTCTTTACCTTAGTGTCTTCCAGTTTCCGACGCGCCTAGGCAGGCCTCTCGCGACGAAAGTTAAACCATGCGTCCGCATACCCTACGAGCGCGAGAACCATCAATGCAATCGCATTAATCGGCGGTATTACCAGCGTTGCGTACGCGAACATCAGCAGCACCACCGGTATCTTTTTCTCGGCGTGCAGCCAGTGCAACAGCGCCAGGCCCTGCAGCCAGAACACGGCGTAAAACAGAAACGCCAGGTTCTTCAGCCAGATGGCGTTTACGACCATCGCAACCAGTGACGACACCGCCATCAGGATCGCGATGACCTTGCCAAGACTCAGCTCGGCAAATCGACCGTAGGGCAGAGCCCCCGGCAGGCGACCGGCCAACGCGTAGCCCAGCGTGAACAGTGCGCTGTGCACAATCCACAACGCCAGGACAATCGTCAGCGTCATGTGCTCGGCAAACGGCAGCAGCTGTTCGACCACCGATGCCATGTCTTCCTGGCCCTGCTCGCGCCACGCCGCCGCGACGGCGTTCAGCGTGGACTCCCAGAACGCGGCCGGGTCCGGCGCGATCACGAAGATCAGGCCGATCAGCGCCGCCATCGCAATCACGGATATCTGCAGCGTCAACGCCAACGAGCGCGTGGCCATCAGCAGCGATACCAGTATCAGTCCGGGCGCCCATATTGCCGCCATCGAAAAAGCGACGACCGCCGGGTTCTTTCCGCTAAGAAGCGATGCGACGCCCAGCAGTCCCGCCGTGATGGCCGCCTGGACGATTGCGACGCGCAGGCCGTTCTTCAGCACCAGCATGACCAGCAAAGCGCTGCTGAACATGCCGACTAAGGGCAGCGATGCCAGCGCCAACAGTCCGAAGACGCCGTTCACCGTCCTCGCCGACAGCCACTTAAGCGCAGTGTCCAGCGGCGATTTGTCGCCAGGTGAGCTCTCCACGGAGCTCGCCTTTAGTGTCGATCGGTGTAAGGCAGCAGGGCCAGGTAACGAGCGCGCTTGACCGCGGTCGACAGCTGACGCTGGTAGTGTGCCTTGGTTCCGGTGATACGGCTCGGGACAATCTTGCCCGTTTCCGTGATGTACGCTTTCAGCAGGTTGAGATCCTTGTAATCGATCTCCTCGATGCCCTCAGCGGTAAAGCGGCAGTACTTGCGCCTGCGTGAATATCTGCTCATCAGTGTTCTCCTCAGGCGGTCTTGGCGTCGGGCGTTTCTTCGGCGGCTGCAGGCTCTTCAGCTGACTCTTCCTTCGCTTCAGCTGCTGCCTCGGGCGCCTCCTCTTTCCCGGCATCGTCGTCCTTGGACTCGGCCTCTGCCTTGGCGGCTTCCTCGTCCTTACGCATCGCGGCCTCGGCAGCCGCCTTCGCGTCGCGACGCTGCTGTGCTTCCTTCTCCTTGGCCTTTTCTTCGGCGACGGCGACGGCCATCGGCGAGGCCTCGGTGACGGCATCCTTGCGCGCCATCACGAGGTGGCGGAGAACGGCGTCGTTGAAGCGGAATGCGCTCTTGATCTCTTCGATCACGGCAAAGTCGCACTCGACGTTCAACAGAACGTAGTGGGCTTTGTGGATCTTGTTGATCGGGTGAGCCAGCTGGCGGCGGCCCCAGTCTTCGGTACGGTGGATGGTACCGTTAGCGGCGGTCACCATGCCCTGGTAGCGTTCAACCATGGCAGGCACCTGCTCGCTCTGGTCCGGATGGACCAGAAATACGATTTCATAGTGTCTCATTGTCGTCCCTTATGGATGAAATCCGGCCAACATCGGCCCGGATTACAGCCACCCGGCTGCCCGGTGTGGCAAGAGTATCCCCGCCTTTTCTACGGGGAGGCGCATACTACTGCGGCCGAATCGGCTGTGCAAGCGAAAAACGCTTGTAAATTAGTCGGCTGCGGGGCTGTCGGCAGTGGCCTCCCCGCGCTGTCGGACGGCCTCGAACAGGCAGACCGCCGTCGCGACCGAGACATTGAGGCTGGACACCGATCCGGCCATCGGCAGCCGGCACAGCCGGTCGCAGCGAGACATGACGCGTTTCGAGAGCCCTTTCTCCTCCTGGCCCATGACAATCGCTGCCGGACCGGCCATATCCGCGTCGTAGAGTAGCGAATCCGCCTTGTCGCTGGTGCCGATGCGCTGCACGCCGTAGTCGCCCAGCCAGTCCAGCACGCGGCCGATATTGGCCACGACGGCAAACGGGACCTGCTCCGCGGCGCCGGCCGCCACTTTGGACACGGTAGGACCGAGGGTCGCTGAGCCGTGCCGAGGCACGATGACGGCGTCAACGCCAGCCGCATCCGCGGTGCGCAGGCAGGCGCCCAGGTTGTGTGGGTCCTGGACGCCGTCGAGGATCAGCAGCAGGAGTTCATCGTCGCCAGACAGCACCGTCTCGACCAGTGAGCGAAGCCCCGCCTCGTCCAGCAGCGTGTCGCGGCTGACCTCGGCGACAACCCCCTGGTGCCGCGACTCACCGGACATCTGCTGCAACCTCGCGCGGTTAGCGGACTGTATGTCGATGCCCTTCGCCTTGAGTTTGCCGACGATCGCCTCTACCCGTGGGTTCTGTGAGCGGTATTCAACAAACACTCGCCGCAATGTGTCGGGACTGCTGACCAGCAGCTGCTCGACAGCCCGCAGACCGGTGACGTATCGGGACTTGCTCATGGCTGATCGCTGTCTGTCATCAAGAGAACCTCTGGGATGAGGAGCCTAGCGCTTTGACCGCCTGGCTGGTCGCGGCTCGATGGATTGGTCCGCCGGCCGAAAGTCGATCCGGCGAGTCTCCATGTCCACCTTGTGAACGAAGACCTGCATCGTGTCACCGAGCTTGTAGACACGGCCACCCCGCTCGCCGATGAGACGCTGCGCATCAGACTCGAAGTGATAATAGTCATTCAACAGACTGCTGACATGCACGAGGCCGTCAATCTGAAGCTCGGTGATCTGCACGAACACGCCGAAGTGGGTAACGCCGGTGATGACGCCGTCATACTGTTCGCCGATCCGGTCCGACATGAATTGGCACTTGAGCCACGCCTCGACCTCCCGGGTCGCCTCCTCGGCGCGGCGCTCATGCGCCGATGTGATTTCACCCAGCCTGAGCATCTGCTTGCCGTCGTAGTGGTACCTGGCCGGCTTGCCGCCGTTCAGGATATGCCGGATTGCACGATGCACCAGCAAGTCCGGATAGCGGCGAATCGGAGACGTGAAGTGTGCGTAGGCGTCCAGCGCCAGGCCGAAATGGCCGATGTTCTCCGGCGTGTACTCGGCGTGGGTCAGTGAACGGAGCATGGCCATCGAGATCGACGCGCTGTCCGGGCGGCCCTTGACCTGGGCCAGCAGATCGTTGAACTGCTTCGGGTTGACGTGTTCCGGGTGCGGCACTTTCAGTCCCAGGGACGTCAGGTAAAGCCGTAGCTCGTCGAAGCGCTCGACGTCCGGCTTCGCGTGTACGCGGTACAGACCGTGGATTCGGTGACGCCGCAGGAATTTAGCCGCCTCGACGTTCGCCGCGATCATGCACTCCTCGATCAGGCGATGTGCGTCATTACGCTTCACGGTCTTGATGTGATCGATTTCGCCGGCGTCATTCAGCGCGAACTTCGTCATCGGCAGGTCCAGTTCGATCGCGCCGCGGCGATTGCGGGCTTTGGAAAATGCGCGGTAAAGCGCGTGCAGGTTTCTGACCGATCCCTGCACGGCCCTCGGTACGCCGTGCTCCTTCTTACCCTCGATGAAGTCGCCGACCTGGCTGTAGGTCAGGCGCGCCTTCGAGCGCATGACGGCCTCCATGAACGTCGATTTCTTAACCTTGCCGGAGGGGTCGATGCTCATCTCGCAGACCATGCAGAGTCGGTCGACCTTCGGGTTCAACGAGCACAGGCCGTTCGACAGCACCTCCGGCAGCATCGGCACGACGCGGTCCGGGAAATAGACGGACGTGCCCCGGATCGTCGCCTGCTTGTCCAGCGGACTCCCGACCTCGACGTAGTGGGCAACGTCGGCGATCGCGACAAGCAGCTTCCAGCCGTTGCCAGCGGGTTCGCAGTACACGGCATCGTCGAAGTCACGAGCGTCGGCGCCGTCGATCGTGACCAGGTCGACGCTGCGGAGATCGACGCGACCCTTCTTCGCCGCTGTCGGCACCGAGCTGCCGAATTTGTCGGCCTGTTGACGAACCGGATTGGGCCAGCGCGTCGGGATGCCGTGGGATTCGATGGCGAGTTCGGTCGCAATGCCCTTCTGCTCGGGCGATCCGATGACGCGGATGACCCGGCCGGTTGCCTGCTCGACGTGCGTCGGGTAATCGAGAATCTCGACGACGACCATCTCGCCGTGCTTCGCACCGCCGGCCTCGCCGCGCGCCACGAGGATACGGTGGTTGACCTTCGGGTTGTCGGGGATCACGAGGCCGATGCCACGCTCGCGGATGTACTGGCCCGCGACCTGCGTGCGCGCCCGCTCGAGGATGTCGACGACATCGCCCTCCGGGCGTCCGTTGCGATCGTAGCCGGCGATCTTCAGCGCAATGCGATCGCCATCGATCACCGATCGCATCTCGCGGGCTGACAGGAAGACGTCGTCCCCGCCGTCGTCCAGCAAAACAAAGCCGAAGCCGTCCCGATGCGCGCTGACGCGGCCGGTGACGATATCGAGCTTCTGCGTCAGGCAGTATTCCCGACGCCGGTTCTCGAGCAGCTGACCGGCCCGGACCATGCCGTCCAGCCGGTCCGTCAGCAGGGACAGCATGCGCTGACCCTTGAGATTGAAGTCGCCGAGGATACGGTCGACCCGGACCGGTTTGCCGACCTGTTCGAAGTAGTCGATCAGCTGGTTTCTGCCGGGAATCGGGTGTTTGTAATTTTTCTTACGTTTCTTTGTGTTTTGGGTAGGCAAAAGTGTGTTTCCTTGCGGGGCGAGAGGCCCCTGATGTCATTGACAGGCGTCAGCGCACTCAGTAAAGTTCGCGACCCTGCCAAGCCGCGATTGTACGCGGTAAAGCTATGCCGAGGTGGCGGAATTGGTAGACGCGCTAGCTTCAGGTGCTAGTGGGGGTAACCCCGTGGAGGTTCAAGTCCTCTTCTCGGCACCAAACAATAACGGCTCCCCGCAAGGGGGGCCGTTTTTGTTTGGGGCCGTGTGTGGAACTGCCCGCCAGGGTGGCCTATTTGTTTTTGGCGGCTTCCCCGACAGAAAAACTCGTAAACAGATTGTGGGGCTACCCTACGATTGTCAGTGGGCTGTTTGCGGGGCGGAAGATAGGCATTCTCCCAGCGAGGTTCAAGTCCTCTTCTCGGCACCAAATAATAACGGCTCCCCGCATGGGGGGCCGTTTTTGTTTGGGGCCGCGTGTGGAACTGCCCTACAGGGTGGCTTATTAATTTCTGGTAGCTTCCCCGACAGTTCATCTCGTAAACAGATATCAGGGCTACCCTACGATTGTCAGTAGGCTGCAAACTGGCTGAGAGGTAGGCATTCTCCCAGCGAGGTTCAAGTCCTCTTCTCGGCACCAAACGCCTAAAGGCCCCCGCTGAGGGCCTTTTGTCGTTTGGGGCCCAGTGCGGAACAGCCCGCCAGGGTGGCTAAGTTAACAAAGGTGGCTTCCCCGACAGGTAATCTCGTAGACAGATTTCAGGGCTACTCTACTATTGTCAGTGGGCTGCTCGCGGGGCGGAATCTAGTTGTTCTCCCAGCGAGGTTCAAGTCCTCTTCTCGGCACCCCTTCTTTTCGTCCCTTCAGTGGCTGCGCTCTTGCAACTGAGGCTGTGCGTAAGCTGGGCAGGCTATTGCCAGGACGCCGCTCTTTGCAGTTCGCGTTGCATATCGCGCATCTCCAGGGCGATGCCCAGCAGCAGGGTCGTGTTTCTTGCCGAGCGTTCGCCCGAATAGAGGTCTTCGAGGATTCGGCTGGTCAGCGTATCGAGTTCTGTTGAGATATCGTGAACGGGAATCGTACTGGCGCGCTTCTTTGGCTTGACCTTGTCCCCGGCGAGATCGGCGAAGGCGTTTCGGAACAGTTGCTTTAGCCGCTGCAGGCTCTCGGTCACGCCGTCTGTCGGCGGGGTGTGTTCATTGAGTACATGTTCGCTTGCGAACTCTGCCAGTGTGGTCGCCGACTGCAGGAGGTCTCGCTCGCAGGCCAGGACGTCTAACTGCCGCATCAGCCAGGGTTCGACTTTGGGCTTGACCTTATCCAGGCGCCTGACGAATTCGTTCTCGGTGTCATGCGTGGCGAGCACGTCTGCCTGCAGGGATGCGTGCAGCTTCTTTGCGGTTTTGCGTTTACGCTTGACGAGCGCCGTGATCACCTTGTCAACGACGTCGCCATTCTTTACCAGCGAGTCGGCGAAGTGCTGTCGAAGCGTAATCGATGTCTTGTCGAGTCGCTCAGGGCTGGCTCGATCGATCGCGCGGTCCATCGCCGTACGCCTGGCGTGGTAACGGTGACTGTGTGCCAGGGCCGCAGCCGCAAGGGCGACCAGCACGACGACTGCGGGCCCACCAAAATTCCGGATCAGCGAGGCGAACGCGAAGGCCATCAGGAACGCGACCGCCGCCGTGACGAACCAGCCGCTCACGACACTGAAAACACCGGCGACGCGGTAGACCGCCGAATCCCTGCCCCAGGCGCGATCGGCCAGCGACGTACCCATCGCAACCATAAAGCTGACGAACGTCGTCGACAGCGGCAACTTCATCGACGTGGCGAACACGATCAGGATGCTCGCCACCGTCAGGTTTACGGACGCACGCAGCGTGTCGAAGGCGGGCTGATTGAGATCGAAGGAACTGGCCTTCTCACGGGCGAAACGCGAAGCGAGACCTACCCGCCACTGTTTCGGCACCGCACGGCTGGCCGCATCGCCGGTGGCGACAACGGAACGAACGATGCTGCGGGAAACGGGACCGGGCTTGAATCGCTCGGCGCCGTCATCCTGTCGTCCGAGGCTGACCTCAGTCTGCGTCACCGAGCGCGCCTTTGACGACAGCCAGAGTGTCACCACCATGACGCCGCCCGCGGCAAGCAGTATCAGTGTGTTTCCCTGCACCGGCCCGGACAGCGCCTCCATCGTCAGCTGGTCGGGCGCGAGACCGCTTGCTGTCCAGGCCTGCCATGAGGACAAGCCCGCCAGCGGCACGCCAATGAAGTTGACGAGGTCATTGCTGGCGAAGGCCAGTGCTAGCGAGAACGTGCCGCCGAACACGACAATCGCAAGGACGTTAACGCCGATTCGATTCAGTACCCACATGACGACCGACCAGACGCCCAGCATCACGAGCGTTACGGGAACGGCGTTTTCGTAGATGAAGGCAGAGGTCTCGGGCAGGACAAAACTCGCACCCTTGAGACCCTTGACCAGCAGGAAGAAGCTGATCACGGTGAAAGCGATCGCGCTCCAGCCGACGCGGATCGCGCTCGTGTGGTTTTGCTCCTGGAACGTGAACAACATGCGGGAGAAGAACTGCACCAACGTACCCACAGCGAACGCCACCACGATCGACAAACCGATACCGCTGATGATGATGATCGCTCTGTGGGTGTTGACGTAGTCCAGCACGCTGCCAGCATCCGGATTACTGAGTACGAGAAACAACGCAACGGCGACGGAAGCACCCAGCAGCTCGAAGACGATCGATACGGTCGTCGATGTAGGTAGACCGAGCGTGTTGAACAGGTCAAGCAGCAACACGTCCGCCAGCATGACGGCGAGGAAGATCACCATGACGTCGGCAAACGTGAACAGCTCGGGATTGAAGATGCCGCTGCGAGCGACCTCCATGATGCCCGACGAAAACAGAGACCCGGCCAGGACCCCGAATCCAGCGACGATGAGGATCACCTGCCGGCTGGCAACACGGCTGCCGATCGCCGAGTTCAGGAAGTTTACGGCGTCGTTGCTGACACCAACACTGAGATCCAGCACGGCCAGCAGAAAGAGCAAGGCCAAGGCAAGTTCAAAATAGCCCATACAGACTTACCGGGGAGAAATCTCAGGAAAGCGTATTGCTGTTGTGTTACGTCGCTGTGACAGCGAGATTACGAGACGGGATCGTATGCGCAGCGCCGTCTGGAGCCAACCACATCAATGACGCCCGCGCGCAACGGTCCTCGCCATGCGCTTTGCGTAGAAATAGACCCGCTGTAGTTTCTCCGTGACTCCGATCTCCAGCGTGTAGGCCTCGAGTCGTTTGGGCTCGTTCGCGATCAGGCGTCTGGACTCATACTCTGAGAACATTCTCGCAATCGTCATGATCTCTTTCTTTAGTCTGACCACTGATTTGGCCGCCTCGATATCGTCATCCGCAACCGCTTTGACTGCAGCCTCCAGCGAGCGAAGTACGATCGAGTGGAAGCGATTGAGCATGTCCCGCGTCGTCGCGCTGACCTCGACGTTGTTGTCGATTCGGTACAGGCCAATCTTGACGAGATTCACCTCAATGACATCGCCGATGGTTTCCAGGTCGTTAACGGCGTCCATCAGGCGCAGCACTTCGATCGCCTGACGATCGGTCAGTTTCTCCCGGCTGATCTTGCCGAGGTACGTGACGATCTGCGCGTGCAGCTGGTCGACGCGGTCGTCGAGTTTTCGAATCTCTTGCAGTGACACACCGGATCCGGTCAGCAAAGCAGGCATGACCCGGTCGAGCATCGTCACGACCCGTTTGCCCATGCGGCGGATTTCCATGTGCACCTGTTCCAGCGCGATCGCGGGCGTAGACAGCAGGTCCTCGTCGAGATACTTCGCCCGGATGACAGCCTCGACGTTCAACGGCCGGTCAGGAACCAGCCACTCGACGAACCGGGCGATCAGCGTCGTAAACCAGATGAACACCAACGTGTTGACGATGTTGAAGATCGTGTGAGCATTGGCGATCTGCCTTGGCGTCTCCGCCATAGCACGCTCGATACCGACGAGCTCCGGATGAACAGGCGAGACGGCAGTGACGAGCTGTGCGAGATGATCGATCAGGCCTATCCACAGGAGAACGCCGGCGACATTGAACAGCACGTGCGTGATCGACGCGCGAATAGCCTCTCGCGGCTTGCCGATTGCGGCCAGCAGGGCCGTCACGCACGTACCGATGTTCGCGCCGAACGCCAGCGCGATGCCTGCCGGCAGCGAAATGAGCCCCTGCCCCGCCATGACGATGACGATCGCGGTCGTCGCGGACGATGACTGGACCAATGCCGTGAAACCCGCTGCGATCAGGATGCCAATCAGCGGCGACTCCATGCGCTGCATGAGGTCGAGGAAAGGCGGATAGTCGCGCAGCGGCTGCATCGCCTCGCTCATGATGTTCATGCCGAAGAAAACCAGGCCTAAGCCCATGACGATGCCACCGTACTGTCGCAAGACGTCACGTTTCGTAAAGAACAGCAGGCCGAAGCCCATCGCTATCATCAACAGCGCCGCCTTCGTCACCTTGAACGCGACGATTTGCGCTGTGATCGTCGTGCCGATGTTGGCGCCCATGATGACGCCGATAGACTGGGCAAACGACATCAGGCCTGCCGTCGTGAAGCCGACGACGAGTACCGTCGTTACCGACGATGACTGGATGATCGCAGTAACCAGCGCGCCGGTCAGCGCACCCGTAAAGCGACTGGACGTCAGGCGCTGCAGGACACTGCGCATCCTGTCGCCGGCCACGGCCTTCAGCGCGCTGGCCATCTGATCGATACCGAACAGGAACAGCGCGAGGCCGCCCAGCAATCCCATCACCATCGGTCCGAACGCGATACCGGCTTCTGACGGCGCCGCGGCCGCGGCGAGCGAACTGGCGGCCAGGATGCCAGCAGCTATGATGAGCCGAAACGGCAGGCGCTTCGCCGATACGGCCTTGGCGATTGAGGAAATTAAGATCCGGGCACTAATCCTCTCAATCCTCGCTCTTACCTGCCTTGCCCCGGGACTTCCTGGCGTTCGGGTCCTTGACGATCGTGACCGGCACGGGACAAAGCTGAATGATCTGCTCGGCCTTCGAACCGATGATCAGGTGCTTGAGACCGGTACGTCCCTGGCTGCCCATCACGACCATGATCGGCTCCAGCGTATCGACCACTTCCAGTATTCGCGTCACCGGGAGGCCAACCACCATAACGGGTTCTATGTTGGACAAGGCAGCATTGTCCGGGTTCGTCGCGGTCACTCTGTCCAGGAAGTCCTCGAACGCGCTGGCTGCCGCATCCTGCATTCGGTCGAAGTGCTTATCCTTGACGAGACTTGAGTAGTAGCCGGGCATGTCGCTCGGGTCATGAACGACGTGTAGGACCACCATGGCGGATGGCACCAGCGCTGACAGTTTGGCCGCGTGGTTGAGCGCCGCGGCCGAGTGCGCAGAAAAGTCCACCGGCACCAGGATGATGTTGCCCGAGTCCCGGTCCCGCGCCGCCCTGCCGAACTGCTCGAGATCCGCTGTGTTCCTGGCCAGAAAAACCCGTGGTTTGTCCATGAGCACACCACTCCCCGCGTTCGAACGATAACGCCTTACAACGCTCAGTATGGGTCAGCCCGACTATCCGGGACTATCCGGGCAAACCGAGGCAGTAGCGTTGCAGGCGAGCCTGTGGCCGCGGCAAGAGCTTACTGCCTGGAAGCGAAGCCGCTAGACTCGAGAGGATTGACGCATTCGGAATACAGGGGTGACGCACGTTGAATGAGAACAAGGTTGGCAAACCAGCGCAGACCATCTGGCGATATCCAGAAATCCTCGAGCAGCTTTCAGAAGACCGGCCGTTTCTGGAGATCGCGGAATTTTCGGACAACCTGAGTGTCGAGCTGTACAAGCCGGTCGGCGAAGACACGCAGATGCCGCACACGCGCGACGAACTCTACATCGTCGCTTCCGGCAGCGGCCTGTTCACGCTTGAGAAAGATGAGTTTCCGTTCGCCAAGGGTGACGTCATCTTCGTTCCCGCACAGGCCGAGCATCGCTTCTCTTCGTTCAGCGACGATTTCTCGACCTGGGTCATCTTCTTTGGGCCCGAAAAACCCGTGGCCTGAAACAGGCGATGAAACGCTTTGCTATCCAGCCTGCTCGGCTGCCCTGCGCTCGGCGATCTGCTGCTGCACAATGTCGAACAGGTCCTTTCGCAGGCCGGCAATCTTGAACAGCTCGACGACGGTGAAGAACGGCGCCGCCAGGTTTGCCTGGATCGGGTGCTTGACGAGCACCGGCATCGACCGCTCAACGTAGTGCCCGACAAACTGGCCGGCGTAGCCGCCGAAGAACGCCGCGGCCGCAATGCCACCGGATACGGCCAACGGCAACTGACCGATGCTGGCTGCCAGCATCTCGAGTAGCAATGCCGCGACGAGGAAAACGATCGCGAACATGAGGTCCAGCGTCAGGTAGAACAGGAAAAAGCCGAGGATGACGATGTGCGCCAGGTTGACGGAGAAACCCGGCAGCGCAAATTCCAGCCACGTCATCGGAATCAAGGCGCCGAGCATGATCGTCGGAATACCGATCATGTGCATGAAGACGTTGAAAGGATGCTGGTGTGCGGCGGCATAGCCGGTCAGCATATCCATGAGTTTGCTATCCGTGTTCATTGGTGGGCCCGTCCGGAAAACGGCAAATTTATCACGACGGGGCGGCTGCGAAAATTGTGTAGATGGGTAATTTTTACCATCTAGCTCCACTACCGCGAACGCATGCGATAGAGTGTTCCCTCGTCCAGGAGGCTTGTCGTCCAATGATCAAAGTTCTGCTTTTCGCCGTGATCGCGGCGCTGCTCATCTGGATCTACCTCAGGCTGAACCAGGGCCGCTCATCCCGAGCTGCTGATGACCGAAAGCTCCCGGCGCCCGATCGAGGCGCATACCACGCGGTCGCCATTCGATTTCCGGAACATGCCTGTGCCGCGGCGAAACGCCACGCGGGCGAACGTTTCCTGGCAAGTGAGTCTCCCGACTTGCCGTTAGAGGGCTGCGATGCGAGCAAGTGCGAATGCTACTTCGCGCATTACGACGACCGGCGCAGCGGCTACGATCGTCGCAGCCCTTACGATCCTGTTCTCGGATCATCGGGTACCGGCTTGCATGAGATTGAACGTCGCCAGAGTGGCGGGCGACGCAAGGACGACTAGCTACCGCAGCGTGTTGAAAAAATTCTCAGGCGAGTGCGAGACAAGGCGGTTTCCGGAGAAAAAGCGCAGTGTCCATGTGAGTACATGAGCATTTTGAACCGGAAACCAACGCCGGATCGTGCCGGCTGAGGCTTTTCTCAAGACGCTGCGGCTAGTAGCCGTACTCTGCAATCGTCGCCTCGTAGTTCCTCAACTCAACCTGCGCTGCGGCCCGGTCGGCCACCAGGCTGTCGAGCTCGGCCTCGATCTCGCCGGTGCGTTCAGCAAGATCCTTTAGTTCCGCGAGGATGATGATGCGCTCTTCCGTCGGCGTTTCCCTGGCGATCAGCGCCGCTTCCCTGTCGAGTATGTCCTGCTTCGTGCGCTCGAGCTCTGCTTCGCGACCGTAGATCGCGGAGTTCGCCGAGTTGACGGCGGACCTCAGCGAATAAAGCTGGCTGCCAACGCGGTAGGCCTCGAGGAACGAACCTTCCATCGCGACGTCGCAGACGCCGTAGTACTTGCCGCCGTTAGCGCCGACCTGGAAGCCTCGCGACGGCTGACAGTATTCGACCAGTCCTTCCTTGCGACCCGCCTGGTAGGTGTCAAAATCCGCAGTGTAGCCGTGCTTCGCACAAGCCTTGCGCCGGCCCGAGAAGGCATCTGTCGAGTAGCCGCGTGAGCCGTCCTCATAACCGATAGCGCGCCAGTCACTGTTTGCACATTCTTCCGAGCTCATCGACGCGCAGCCGCCGAGCCAGGCCGTGAACAGCACAACAACGAAAATCTTGTAATGACCCTGCATGTCCCTCTCCCAAAAGGTCCGTCTCGATACGAGAACTCAATCGCATCGAATTTACTGCCAGTCTAGGCGCGAGGCATGAACAGGAACTGAATTCGGCGAACCATGCACGCATAAACCTGTTGCGATGTGACAAAGTTCACAGTGCAAGCGTCTACCTGTCGCTATTCTGAGACAGCGTAAGGAAGCGAGTCATAATGGATATGGATGTTCAGGCTGTTAGTGGTGCGGCGACGGTCGCTATTGCATGCACGGTGGCGTTCTACGTCATTGCCAAAACCTGGCAGATGCTGATCTACAGCTTCCCCAAATCACAGAATTTCGCCGACTCCATCATGCGGGAATCGGCAGAACGCATTCGTCACGAACTGAATCACCTGAGCCGTAAGCAGCTGACCTATCTCAGCGCCGGTACCGTCTTTATCCTGATCTTCGCGACGGCCTATGTCCTGAACGCCGAGCAACTGTACGTTGACTATCCGCAGTGGCAACTCAATATGCTGCTGGTCATCGCAGCGTTGACGATGATGTTCGGCATGCACAGGAGCTGGCGCACTTTTTCTGAATGGCGGCAGCTGTCCTTCAAACGCGACGCGACGCTGTCGATCGGTCATGGCCTGCAGAAGGTTGCTACCGACAACGGTCGTGTCTATCACGACGTCGACAGCGGCAACAACACGATCGATCACGTCGTAGTCGGTATCAAGGGTGTCTACGGCGTACACGTCATCGCGCGTCGTCCGGTGAAGGGCGGCTCCGTCGTCGCCGCGGGCGGCAAGCTGCGCTTCTCGAACAGCAACGACGTCATCAGCGTCGCTGACCTGCGTCGAGCGAACAGCGCGCTGAGTCGTGAGCTTTCCGCGTGCACCGAGACCGACATCAAGGTGCGTCTTGTCATTGGCGTTCCGGGCTGGGAGATCGAAAGCCAGGGCGACGGCAGCCTGCTGCTCGTCAATGAGCGCAACCTGCCGATGATCAAGGGTTGGCGCGACACGGCCGAGTTCCTGCTCAACGACGTCGTTGACACGATCAACGCCACGCTGACGGTGCGCTGCTCGCTAGAGTAATCGCCCGCTATATCGGCCTCAGCCGATCGCCGAAAACCTATATTGGCTCCAGCCGTTCGACTATTCTGCCGCTGGCAATCACATCGTTGAGTTCATCGGCTAACTCCTTGCATCGATCGACAACGATTCGCCAGTTCTTCTCACGCACGTCCGGTGGATAGTTCGCAAAGTCCTTCCGGTCGGGGATCTTCCGCTCCGGCAGCGTTTCGACGAAAGCCTTCGACGGACAGATCAGCAGCGTCCGGTCGACATGCTCGGGTTGCGGACGACGATGCTTCAGGCCCTTGTCGAACCAGCCGGGTACGATCCGGTCGATGAAATGCAGGTATAGCGTGAGCCGCTCTTCGTAACTGTGCGGCAGGTCGAGGTGGTAGTCGATGACGCCGCCATCCCGATACACGCCCGGCGGCGCGCCTTCGATATCGCGGACGCCGGACAGCACGAGGGGTATCGACCCCGTCGCCAGAATCGATGGCTTCAGGTTAGCGGCCGTTAACGGCACCTGGTGCAACGGGAATCCTTCCAGCTCGAAGAACGGCGGCTTGTCGCGTTCGTCATGAAACAGGGCACGCTCGAAAAAACTGCCCAGCGTCTTGCGACTCACGACATTGGCCACCGCCGCTGCCAGCAACGACGATGCGAGCACGCCGCGGTTTTCCGACTGGCCCAGGTGCTTGCTGCGCACGGTCATGACGTTGGTCCTCAAGACCGGGTGCGAGAGCACTTCGTCAACGCCGTTGTTGCCGAAAACCAGGTCGAGAATCTCCTTACTCTTTTCGGTGATCTCAAAGCGATCCGGTTTCTCCGAATACGTCTGCGACAGGTAAGCCTCTTCGAAACGTTCGATTGCCGCGACGGGATCCCGCTGCCCGTAGCAGGCGAATCGCCATGCGCCAATGGACGTGCCGATCGTAAAGACCGGCCCGGCCATCTTCGGCAGGACCTCGGTGGCGACGACACGGTCCAGCTGACTGAGTATCAGCCACTTCGCACCGCCCGACGCGCCGGCCAGCGTGCCGATCATGTCGGGCGAAAAACCACGCTCCCGTAGCATCCGAATGGCGCCGGGGCCCGCGCGAAAAGTCAGTGAATTTGGGCGAGACATCGGGTTGATTAGGCCAAAACGCTATTTGATGGTGTAAGGCGCTTCCTTGCAAGAGCTTATTCAGGGCCACGTTACGTCAACTAGGCGGCGCGAAACCCGGTGGATGATAGCTGTGTCACAACACGGTGAGCCCAGATCCGTAGTATGGTAAGGCCCTGTGCCCATACGGGACCCCTCTATGCTACGCCGCCTCGCCTGCCTGCCCCTGTTGCTGTTAGCCAGTTCTCTGGGCTACGCGCACAGCGAACTGGACAAACCGATTTTTGTTGCCCCGGGCGGCCAGGACACCGGACGTTGTGAGGACGTCGAGCACCCCTGCGCGAGCATCGGCTATGCATTGAGCAATGCCGGCAAGGGCAACCAGATCCGGGTCAGCGTCGGACGATTTCAGGTCACCGACGTCTCGGAGGTCTTTCACCTGGTCAGCGGTACGCTCGACATCCGCGGCGGCTTCGACCGGGAGACCGGCGAAGCGACCGGGCAGAAGACGGTACTGGTCGGCGTGCCCTCTGAATATCGAGCGACACTTGCCGGGCGTGGTTTTCATGTCGTTGCGGACCAGAAAGGCAACACGCCAGCCCTGACAAAGCAGACCGCCGTCTTGTTAAAGCAGCGCGAGACTATGCAGGCCGGACTCAGCGCTGCGCCCTGTCAAAGCGGCACGGTCGGGGGGCTCGAATGTAGCCAGGTCGATCTGCTCGGCCATGTTCCGTTCAACGCCGTCAGCACGAATCCGTCGCGCGGCGCCGATGTCTGGGGCTTTGTCGACCTGAACACGAATCGCGAATACGCGATCATGGGCTATGGAACGGGTACGGCCGTCTTCGACATCAGCGACCCGACGTCACCGCGGGAGGTTGGCTTTATTGACGGACAGTCGACCATCTGGCGAGATATCAAGGTCCATCAGCGCTACGACCCGAGCGCTGAACGCTTCGAGGCTTTCGCCTACGTGACAACCGACGGCGCCGGCGACGGCCTTTTCGTCATCGACATGACGGACTTGCCACACCGCATCTCGCGAGTCAGCTACGCGAGCGACTTTTCCGCCGCCCACAACGTATTCGCGATCAATTCCGACTACGCAACGGGGCTGCCGATCAAAGGTGATCGACCGGGGCTGATCGTTGCCGGCTCGAACAACGGCACGGGCGTGTTCCGAAGCTACAGCCTGGATGCCGCCAGCAGTCCGTTCTTCGAGGACATGCCGCCCTCCGGCGAGTCGAGCTGCCCGGGCAACGACGGATGCTACATGCATGACGCGGCTTCGATGATTATCGACGACAGCCGTATTAGTCAGTGCCCCAACGCGACGACCTATTGTGAGGTCCTGTTCGACTTCAACGAGTCCACGATCGACCTGTGGGATGTCACCGATGCCTCGAACCCGGTTCGTCTCAGCCGCACCCCGTATTCGAACTCCCGCTACACGCACTCGGGCTGGCCGTCTGAAGACAAGCAGACCCTGTTCGTGCACGACGAACTCGACGAACGCGACCTCAACCTGAACACGACGGTGCGTTCCTTTTCAATCGCGGACCTGTCGGCGCCCACGCCGCTCGGTGTTTACACCGGTGCGAACGACTCGATCGACCACAACGGTTTCGTTCGCGGCAACCGCTACTACATGTCGAACTACAGCAATGGACTCACCGTTCTCGACATCACGAATCCGGCGATTCCAACTCGAATCGGCTTCCTGGACACCTATCCGGCGCCGGCCGGCTCCAGTTTCGTCGGCGCGTGGGGCGCCTACCCGTACTTTCCCAGTGGCGTCATCGCTATCAGCGACATTGACAGCGGGCTGTACATCGCCGAGGACCAGACGCTAGGCGTCGCGGAGGGATCGCTGTCGTTCTCGTCACCGTCTTTCGGTGTGGCCGAGGGCGGCAGCGCCGCGCTCCGCGTCGACCGCATCGGCGGCAGCGCCGGCGCCGTCAGCGTCGACTACGAGATCATCGGCGCGAGTGGCGACGAGAACGACATCGCCGCCAGCGGCACGTTGAGCTGGGCGAACGGCGACGCCGACGCCAAGTCGATCGCCGTCGACGCGCTGGTGGACGGTCAGTCCGAGCCCCTTGAGCAGTTGATCGTCCGACTTATCGCGCCGACAGACGGCGCGACGTTGTCGGCGCCTGCCGAAACGATGCTGTACATCGGTGACAGTGTCGCCGTCTCGGAAGTCCAGTTCGACACCGACCGCATTGTCATCGCCGAGCGCGGTTTCGGCACAGCGATCGCCATCGTGGAGCGCGCTGGCAGCGCAGTCGGCGCAATCAGCGTCGATTACAGCGTAAACGACCTGAGCGCCACGGCCGGCAGCGACTACTCGGGCCCCACGAGCGGCACGCTGTCCTGGGCCGACGGCGATGCGAGACCGCAGTGGATCGAGTTCCCGATTAGCGACGACGGTTCCGGGGAGCCTACCGAAGAATTCGAGATAGTCCTGTCTGATCCGCAGGGTGCGAGCCTCGGCGCCAAGCCGGGCCTTACGGTTGCGATTCAGGATGCCGACGGCGCCAACGAGGCGCCGAACGCCAATGCCGGTCCGGCAAGAACGGTCGGCGGCGGCACCAGCGTGACGCTGGATGGCACTGCGTCCACCGACCCCGACGGCGACACGCTGAGCTATGCGTGGACTCAGACGATGGGCCCCACGGTATCGATTGCCAACGCGAGCAGCGCAAGGGCCAGCTTCACGGCGCCGTCCGTTGCTTCCGATACGTTGTTGCGGTTCGAGTTGCGGGTGTCAGACCCGAGTGGTGAGTCGGATACGGCCAGCGTTGGCATCACGGTCTCGGCACCGACTGCACCGCAACCACCGGACGCCGGTGGTGGTGGAGGCGGCGGCGTCATGTCGTTGTGGGCTCTGCTCTTACTGCTGATGGCAGCCGTCATGCGGCACCGCGGGGCAATGCCGAGACTGTAAGCGCGGTCGTAGGCGTGCCAGGGCCTCTCGACCGAAGGCAGAATTTCTGCGGCAGACTATCAGGTTGCTTGCTGCCCCGGGTCCTGTGACCCGCTGTCCGCAGTCAGGAGATCGACGCCCCGCAGGCTCTTTGACACAACGTTATTCAAACGGGTGTCGTTTGATAATGGTCTGCTCCCTGACCCTTCGTTATTCGAACGGGTGTCGTTTAATGATGGTCTGTTCCCTGACCCTTCGTTATTCGAACGGGTGTCGTTTAACGATGGTTTGCTCCCGGTCCGGACCCGTCGAAATGATATCGACCGGCACGCCGGCCAGTTCCTCGATGCGAGCGAGATAGTCGCGCGCCTTCTCAGGCAGGTCGGCCTCGTCTGTGATACCAACCGTCGATGCCTGCCAGCCGTCCCATTCCTCGTAGACGGGCTTGCATTCCGTGAAGCGGTCGATGAGCACCGGCACGCCCGAAATGCGCTCGCCGTCGATTTCGTAGCCGACGCAGATCTGGATCTTCTGCAGCTCGTCGAGTACGTCGAGTTTCGTGACACACAGACCCGACACGCTGCTGTTGATGATTGATCGTCTCAGAGCGACTGCGTCGAACCAACCGACGCGTCTTGCTCTGCCGGTCGTTGCACCGAACTCGGCGCCGGCAGCGGCGATGTGCTCGCCCTGATCGTCAAAGAGCTCCGTCGGGAACGGTCCGGCGCCGACGCGCGTCGTGTACGCTTTGACGATGCCGACGATGTAGTCAAGGTTCAGCGGACCAATGCCGGTGCCACTGCTCGCGGCAGCCGCGACGGTGTTCGACGAGGTCACGAAGGGATAGGTACCGTGGTCGATGTCCAGCAACGTGCCTTGCGCGCCTTCGAACAGAATGCCTTTTTCCGTACCGCCCAACTCGCTGAGAATCTGTGTTACGTCTGCGGTAATGGGCGCGATGATCTCTGCAGCGGCCATGGCTGAATCCAGCGTTTCCGCAAAGTCGACTGTGTCGGCCTTGAAATAGTGTTTCAGCAGAAAGTTATGGTAGTCGAGGAGCTCGCCGAGCTTGGCCGCAAATTGCTCACGCACAAACAGGTCGGAGACACGCAACCCCCGCCGCGATACCTTGTCCTCGTAGGCCGGGCCGATTCCGCGGCCCGTGGTTCCAAGGGCGGCTGAGCCTTTGGCCTTCTCACGCGCGAGATCCAGCGCGGCGTGACTGGGCAGGATCAGCGGACAACCCGGGCTCACTTTCAACCGGTCGAAGACCGGCACGCCGCTTTCGATGAGTGCATTAGACTCGCTGATCAAAGCATCGAGCGACAGGACGACGCCGTTGCCGATCAGGCAGCTGACGCCGTCTCTGAGAATCCCGGAGGGTATCAGGTGCAGTACGGTTTTCTCGCCGTTGATGACCAGCGTGTGTCCGGCATTGTGACCACCCTGGAACCGCGCTACGGCCGCGGCGCGGTCGGTAAGAAGATCAACAATCTTCCCTTTGCCTTCGTCGCCCCACTGCGTACCGACGACAACGACGTTCTTTCCCATTGCTATTTCCCTAAAGCGCTGGCCGCGGGGCTAGCCGCGGGCCAGGAACAACAGGCCGAGCCCGGCGATCATCGTCACCAGGCCAACCACCCGCAGGTGATTGTCACTTAGCTCGGACATCTGCGCCACTATTTGTCGATACAGCCTCGGACCGACGAACGGGATCATGCCTTCGATAACGAGAAACAGCGCGAACGCCGTCAGTATCTCGGTCATCATCGAGACAGAACCCGCCGTCGCGGCGCGCCGCTATTCAGTCCGCGAGCGGTTCAGGTAGCGGAAGAACTCGTTGTCCGGTCCCATGACGAGAATGTCGCCGGCATTGCCCATCGAGCTCTTGTAGGCCTCGATGCTGCGGTAGAACGCGTAGAACTCGGGGTTCTGATTAAAGGCGTTCGCGTAGATCTCGGCTGACCGGGCATCGCCTCGGCCGCGGATCATCTCGGCCTCTCGACGCGCATCGGCCAGAATGATCGTCTTCTGACGGTCCGCTTCGGCTCGAATCTTCTCGGCGGCCGCCTCACCTTCAGAGCGCAGCTCCTCGGCGATTCGAGCACGCTCCGCGGACATCTGCGCGTACACGGCGTTCTTAACGTTGTCCATCAGCTCGACCTGCTTCACCCGGAAGTCGACGAGCTCGACGCCCAGATCCTGGGCCGTGCCCGCCGCCGTGACGAGCATGTCTCGCATCAGGTCGGCGCGCTCGACAGAGATCGCCTCGGCAACCGTGCGCTTACCGAACTCGGTCACGACCGCGTTCTTGATGATCTCAGACAAACGCTGGTCGGCCGCGACCCGGCTCCCGCCGGTCGACGTGTAGAAACGCAATGCGTCAACGATTCGGTACTTGACGAAGAAATCGACGCGCAGCGCACGCTTCTCGGCCGTGAAGACACGTTCCGGCCGATCGGAGATCGTCAGGATCTGCTTCGGGAACTTGCGTACCGTGTCGATCAGCGGAAACTTCCACTTCAGGCCAGGCTCTTCGTACGACTCGACGACCTCACCCAGCCGAATCTTGATCGCCTGGTCACGCTCATTGACCGTGAACAGCGTCAAACCGGCGAGGACGATTACGATACCGCCGATAACCAATACTCTGAATGCTCCGCTGCTCATTAGCGTGTCCTCCGCTCGCGCGACGTATCGCGTGAATCCGTTCTGGTGTTGTCCTGGATGGTCGCCGTGGAATCCAGCGATCCAGTCAGTTCATTGCCCGTCGTACGACGACCCTGCGACTCGAGAATCTTGTCGATCGGCAGGTACATCAGGTTGCCGCTGCCGTCTGAATCCAGGATTACCTTGTTGGAACGCCGGTAAACGTCCTCGATCGCTTCGATGTAGAGGCGGTCGCGCGTGACGCGTGGCGCCTTCTCGTACTCTTCGAGCAGTGCCGTAAAGCGGGAGGCCTGACCCTCGGCGTCGCGCGTCACCCGATCCTCGTAGGCACGTGCGTCCTCGACGATGCGTGCTGCCTCACCGCGGGCCCGCGGGATGATGTTGTTGGCATAGCGCTCGGCTTCCAGCTTGAATCGGTCGCTGTCGTTGCTCGCCTTCTGCGTGTCGTTGACCGCCGCCTGCACCGGCTCCGGGTAGTCGAGGTTGATGATCGAGATAGACGTCAGCGAAATACCGGTCTCGTACTGGTCCAGCGTCGCCTGCAACGTGTCTCGCGTTCTCGCAGCGATCTGGTCGCGCTCGCCGGTCACGAGCGACTCGAGCGTGCTCGTGCCGACCACTTCGCGAAGCGCACTCTCGGTCACGTCGCGCAGCGTGGCATCCGGGTCGAGTACCTTAAAGCTGAAGTCAAAGACGTCGGCGCGCCGGTACTGGACAACCATCTGGATTGACACGTACTGCTGGTCGGCGGTCAGCATGTCGGTTTTGAACTGGTAGTTCTGTACGGCATTCGCGTTGACGATGTCGACAACTTCAATCGGGAACGGCAGGTGCCAATGCAGTCCGGGCATCGTCGTCTTCGTGTACGCACCGAAGCGCTGTACGACGCCGCGCTCGGCCTCGTCGACACGATAGAAGCCGGTAAACGCCCACGCTACCAGCAGCAAGACAATCAGAATGATGCCGCCTCCGGCGTTGTTCTGCGACTTACCGCCGCCGAACAAGCCGCCGAATCGACGCTGCCAGTCCTGCACGATCTTGTCGAGATCGTTGGGCTGGCCGCCGTCGCGATTCCACGGATCCTTTCCGTTTCCAGGTTCGTTCCAGGCCATTTTTCTACTCAGTCAGAATTTGCCGCCACTGCCGCCTCGTCGACCGACAGTGGTTCCAATAAATGTTCTTCGAGATTTTCTCGCTTAAGGAGGCGACGTAAGTCCCTTTCCGCCGATTTCAACTCCAGAATCCAGCGTCCATCGTCCGACAGGGTCTCGTTGACGATAGCGCCGAGCTCGTACAGCTTGGCTCGAATCCTTCCCTGGTCCGGAGCCAGCCGAATGATACCAGTGATTGTCGCCGGTTTTAGCCGCTCGGCGATGGTTTCCAGTAATAAATCGACGCCTTCACCCGTCTGCGCCGACAACCAGACCGCTCTGCCCTCGCCGCTCTGGCGATTGTTGACGCGCGGCGTGCGTTCCAGCATGTCGATCTTGTTATAGACACGGATCTGCGGCACGCGTTCCGCGTCAAGCTGCTTCAGCACGGAATTGACCTGCCTGACACGTTGCCAGCGGTTGGGATCGCTGGCGTCAATGACATGCAGTATCAGGTCGGCCTCGCGCGCCTCCTGCAAAGTCGATCGGAAGGCCGCGACGAGTTCGTGTGGCAGATCACGAATAAAGCCCACCGTGTCCGCCAGCACGATGGCCTGTCCGCTGGGCAACTCGACGCGCCGCACGGTCGGGTCCAGCGTGGCGAAGAGCTGGTCCTGCACGTAGACCCCGGCGTCGGTCAGCTTGTTGAACAACGTCGACTTGCCGGCGTTCGTATAGCCGACCAGCGCCACCGTCGGAATCTCGGCGCGAACGCGGTTCTGGCGGTTCATCGTCCGTCGGCTGTCGACATGCTCGAGCCGGGACTTCAGCTGCTTGATGCGCGCACCCAGCAACCGACGGTCCGTCTCCAGCTGCGTCTCGCCGGGACCGCGCAGACCGATGCCGCCCTTCTGGCGCTCCAGGTGGGTCCAGCCTCGCACGAGGCGCGTCGACAGGTGCCTGAGCTGCGCGAGCTCGACCTGCAGCTTGCCCTCAAAGCTCCGGGCGCGCTGCGCGAAGATGTCCAGTATCAGTCCCGCTCGATCGAGCACCCGGCACTTCAGTTCCTTCTCCAGGTTTCTTTCCTGGCTGGGATTCAGTGGGGTCGAGGAGATGACGAGCTCGGCGTGCTCGGCGCGGATCAGCGCCTTCAGCTCATCGAGCTTGCCTTTGCCGATAAAGTAACGCGGATCCGGCCGCTTGCGGGCGCTGACAATTTCGCCCACGAGCACGGCCCCGGCAGAGCGCGCCAGTTCGGCGAACTCTTGCTGTTCCAAGTCATCGGGTGCGCCGTCCGGACCAGCGTGAACGAGGACTGCCCGTTCGCCGCTTTGCGGTCGCTCAAACAATAACGACCTCCTTGAACGGCTCGTTCAGGCTAGTCGTCACTGGCCCCGTCGTCGTCGGGTAGCGGCAGTCGCACATTTCGGGACGGAACCACCGTCGAGATCGCATGCTTGTACACCATCTGGTTAACGCTGTTCTTCAAGAGCACGACAAACTGGTCGAATGAATCCACCTGTCCCTGCAGCTTGATGCCGTTGACCAGGTAGATGGACACAGGCACCTTTTCCTTACGCAAGATGTTGAGAAAGGGGTCCTGCAAACTTTGCCCTT
Organism: Woeseiaceae bacterium; assembly: GCA_030066655.1. GTDB lineage: Bacteria > Pseudomonadota > Gammaproteobacteria > Steroidobacterales > Woeseiaceae > UBA1847. The sequence goes on from JASJBE010000002.1 coordinate 48,090, forward strand.
TAGCCATTGTGGGGTCTCCTTGTTCTTCTTTTTTTAATTTGAACCCGCTATCCGGTGGCGCCGGATGCCCGTACGCGAAGTTCAGCCTAAGCGAAAAAATAGTATCACAGGCCTTTGCTCAGACCAGCGATAATCACGGCAGTTTTTCCACCAACACCGCCTCAATGGCATCGATTGTGCCGGAATCAAGGGCATCGAAGACGCGAAGATCCTTTTCCGAGCGCATCCAGGTAATCTGCCGCTTGGCCAGCTGCCGCGTGGCGTAGAGCGTCTTCTCGATGGCCCGATCCAGACTGATCTCGCCTTCCAGGTATTCCCAGAACTGTCGGTAGCCGACAGATCGCATCGACGAGTGCTCGCGAGTCAGCGACTCACGCCTCATGAGCGCTTTAACTTCCTCTTCCAACCCATTGTTTACTATCATATTAAGGCGCTGCTCGATGCGCTCATGCAACAGTTTGCGCGGTTCGACTACCAGGCCCAGCTTCAGATAGTCGATATCGGCCTCGGTGTCGTCGCGCCGGGCCTGCCAGTCGCTGAGCGACCGGCCGCTGACCAGGAAAACCTCCAGTGCGCGCTGGATTCTCTGGCTGTCATTCGGGTTGATACGGGCGGCGGATTCGGGGTCGCAGTCGGCCAGGCGTTCGTGCAGCACCGGCCAGCCGAGCCTGTCCGCCTCTTCGTCCAGCTCGGCCCGGATCGTCTCGTCCGCCTCAGGCAATTCCGCGAGTCCCGCGGTCAATGCGCGGAAATACATCATCGTGCCGCCCACCAGCAGCGGCAGCTTGTCATCGTGCCGGATCTCGTCGATCGCCTGCCGGGCGTGCCGGACGAAGTCCCCGGCGGAGAACGAGTCCTCGGGATCGCGAATGTCGATCAGCCGATGCGGCGCCTTCGTAAGCGTCTCACGATCAGGCTTCGCCGTGCCGATATCCATACCACGATAGACCAGCGCCGAGTCGACACTGATCAGCTCCACAGGGAGTCGTTGGGCCAGCGCGACGGCGACGTCGGTCTTGCCTGACGCCGTCGGTCCCATCAGGCAAACGGCCAGGGGTTTCACTTATCGCCCTCTTAAGAACAGGCGATCGAGTTCGGGCATCGACAGCGCCGTCCAAGTCGGACGACCGTGATTGCACTGGTCGGCACGTTCGGTCTGCTCCATTTCACGCAGCAGCGCATTCATTTCGCTGATGTTGAGTATCCGATTGGCACGCACCGATGTATGACAAGCCATCGTCGACAGGGTGTCGTGTACCGCGTTCTCGACCTGGCTGCTCTGCCCGGCCTCGCGCAGGTCCGACAGCACGTCGCGCAGCAGCTTCTCCGCATCGCTGTCTTTGAGCAGTGCGGGAACCTCGCGAATCATCAACTGCGTCGGGCCCGCCCGGTCGACGCTCAAACCGACGGACTCCAGTGTGTCGCTCATCTGTTCCACGAGGTCGGCCTCGCTCTCCGATACGCGCACCGGCGCCGGCACCAGCAACGGCTGGCGAACCATCGTGCCTTCGTCGAAGTTCTTCTTGAGCTTCTCGTAGACGATGCGTTCGTGCGCCGCATGCATATCGACGATGATCAGGCCGTCGGCGTTCTCGGCCAGGATGTAGACGCCCTTAAGTTGTGCCAGCGCGTATCCCATCGGCGGTATCTCCGCATCGTCAGCCGGTTGGATGGGGGCGCTCACGGCCGCCGCCTGCTGGTAGACGGCGAGCGTGTCCCGGATGCTCGAACTGTCGTCACGCGACGGCAGTGGCATGCGGGATTGCAGGTAGGCGGACGGCTGCGGGTCGGAATAACTGACAGCGTGCAAGGTGGGTGACTGCGCATGCCCGCCCGGCCGCGTGTCCTTCAGCACGGTCTCGAGACTTTGCGACACGAAACCGTGCACGCGCCGGCTGTCCCGGAAGCGGACCTCGAGTTTGGCCGGGTGCGCATTGGCGTCCACGGTTGCCGGGTCGATGCTGAGACTCAACACGTAAGCCGGGTATCGTCCGTGGAACAGCACGTCCCGATACGCGTGACGGGCCGCGTGCGCCAGCGTCTTGTCGGTCACGCTGCGCCCGTTGACGAACCAGTACTGCAGGTCCGGCTGGCTGCGATTGAACGTCGGCAGCCCGACCCAGCCCGACAGCGCCATGTCGTCTACCTGGCGCTCGATGAGCACGCTCTGGTCGGCGAAGCTGTCTCCGCAAATCCTCGCTATGCGCGCAAGCCTGGCCTCCTCCGACGTCGCGGGATCCAGCTTCAGCACGACGCGGCGGTTGTGCGTCAGCGTGAAGCCGACATCGGGCCGGGCCAGCGCGAGCCGCCGCAGCCACTTCTCGATGTGGCCAAACTCGGTGCGCTCCGTGCGCAGGAACCGACGTCGCGCAGGCGTGTTGTAGAAGAGCTCGTGCACCTCGACGTTCGTTCCGACCGGGTGCGCGGCCGGGGCCGGCGCGGACAGCGCACCGCCGTCCGCCTCCACACGCCACCCGGAATCGGAGTCCGCCGTTCGCGACGTCATCGACATGCGCGAGACCGATGCCACGCTGGGCAGCGCTTCGCCCCGGAATCCGAGCGACACAACCGACTCGAGGTCTTCGAGACTCGTAATCTTGCTCGTCGCGTGGCGCGACAGCGCCAGTGGCAACTCATCTTTGGCGATGCCGGAGCCGTCGTCACGAACGCGAATCAGCTTCTCGCCACCGTTGATAACGTCTACGCTTATTCTCTTCGCCCCCGCATCCAGGCTGTTCTCGACCAGCTCCTTCAGCACGGACGCCGGCCGCTCGACGACTTCGCCGGCGGCGATCTGGTTGATCAGGTGGTCGGGGAGTTGCTGGATGGGCATGCACGAATGCCTGGGCGGCGGGAAAAGCCCAGCATTTTTTCAGATTGCCGATCGAAAGTCAGGTTTGTCTGGGCGGCGCCCTCCCTGACGAGGAAAGGCTGGCAAGCGGGATGGGCTTTAAGTGCCTGCGACCACCGGGATTTTCAGCGTCTGGCCGACGCGGATGCGGTCTCCGTTCAATCGATTCGCGCTGCGTATCGATGCCTGGCTGACGTTGTAGCGTTCCGCGATCTCGGACAGCGTATCCCCGCGCGCGATCCGGTGTTTGACCTGGCGAACCGGGTCCTGCCGAAGCTTCATCGCGATGTGCGTGTCGGGCGGCGGATTACGGTAGAAGTAATTCCTGACACCGTTGAGTATGGCGTTCGACAGCCGCTCCTGGTGCGCGCTGCTGCGCAGCTTTCGTTCCTCATCGGGATTCGAAATAAACGCGGTCTCCACGAGTATGGACGGCATGTCCGGTGACTTCAGGACGAGGAATCCTGCCTGCTGGACCTTGCTGCGATGGGTCCGGGTGACGGTCCCCAGCTCATCGATGACGGCCTGGCCGACATCGAGGCTCGCACTCAGCGCCGCATTCTGCGACAGGCTGAACAGGACCTGCGCCAGCCCCGCCTCTTTATCTTCCAGCTTCACGTCGCCGATTCTCGCGTTCTCGCGCTTGGCCAGCTGCGCGGCGGCTTCGTCACTCGCACCCTTCAAAGACAGTGCGTAGACCGATGCGCCACGGGCACGTGGGTCATTGACGGCGTCGGCATGCACGGAGATGAACAGATCGGCACGATTGCGTCGAGCAATGCCCATGCGGTCGCGGTGCTTGACGAAGACGTCGCGATCGCGGATCAGTACCGCGCGCATGCCGGGCTCCCTGTTGATCTTGTCAGCCAGGCGTTTGCTGATCGCGAGCACGATGTCTTTTTCGCGCGTCTTGCCTCGACCCAGTGCGCCCGGGTCGCGCCCGCCATGCCCCGGGTCGATCGCGACAACGATGTCACGGCCGCTGCGATAGCGTTCGGATGCCCGCTTGACCGCCGTCGGCGCTCCTTCGCGATGCAGGTCGATGACGAGGCGGTTGCCGTATTGGCTGTTCGGTTTAACGGTAAAGCTGCGTGAACGAACCGCCGTATTGAGATCCAGGACGACACGGAGTTTCCCGTCCTGCTGCCTGGCGCTGCGAATCGAGCGTACCGACCCGACCCCGTCGGGCATCGTCTGCAGTTTCTTCGACAGCTGGCCGGACTTCAGGTCGACGACGAGCCGATCCGGTGCGCGTAGCGTGAAGATGTTGTGCTGGGCCGGGCTGCTCAGATCGAGGACAACGCGGGTCTTGTCATTCTCCGCCCAGATTCGGACGTTTTCGACCGTGGTGCCGGCATTCGCCGTCATCGCAGACAGCAGCAGGCTGATCAGTAGAAGTAGCTTTCCTCGACGCATATCCCCAAGCACGGCGTGTCGATCCGTATTATGTCGCGCCAGTATACGAGAAAAACCGGTAATTCCAAGAGTTTTGGTATCAAAATTAGACACATAACGGAATTACTTAAACCGGATAACTAAGTATTGGGGTTTGCCGACAGGCCAGCCACAATATCCGCCGCTCGCGCACTCACGGCGGCGATTTCAGCCCTGCGGCCTTCCCCGTCGTAGCGCAGCGTCAGCGCAAGGTCGGCCGAGTCGGACAGGCCGGGGGCTCTCTCGGCCCATTCAATCAGCCTTAATCCATCGTCGAGATCGCTCCAGCCGAGGTAGTGAAGCTCCTCTTCTGCGGCAATGCGATACAGGTCGACGTGGTAGACCTGGCCGCGCTTGAGTGAGTAAGGCTCGACGAGCGTGTACGTCGGGCTCGGCACAGCGCCTTCGTGGCCCAGCGCCCGGATGAACGCCCTGGCAAACGTCGATTTCCCCGCGCCGAGCTCGCCATTGAGCAGCACGGTCCACCCGCCGACGTCGCCAGGCAGGCTCGCGGCCACGTCCTCGGCCAGCGCTTCCGTGGCGGTCGCGTCACACAGATAAAGCTTCACGGATTGACAACAAACCGCAGGCTGTCGAGCAGATCTGACGCCATCAGGCCCCGCTCGCCATCGAGGCTGGCGAGGTCGCCGGCCGCGGCGTGCGACTGTACGCCCGCCGCTGCTGCCAGTGACGGATGGAGCCCCTGTCCCATCAGCGACGCAATGATGCCGGTCAGCGTGTCACCCATGCCCGGCGCGGCCATGCCGGGATTCCCGGCCGTGCAAAGCCACGGGGTGTCGTTCCCGTCGTCCACCAGCGTTCCCGCGCCTTTCAGCACAGCGACACCGCCGTAGCGAGACTGCAGCTGCTGCACGGCCGCGACGCGATCGCGTTGCACGTCGCTCGTCGATACGCCCAGCAGTCGTGCCGCCTCGCCCGGGTGCGGCGTGATGATCCGGTGCTCAGACATTCCCTGGTGCATTGCTAGCAGGTTCAGGGCGTCGGCGTCCCAGACTGACGGCAGGCGGCTGTCGGCGACGACCTCGAAAACGGCTGTCGACCAGTCGCTCTGCCCGAGCCCCGGACCGAACGCGACGACGTCAACCTGCTTCAGCAAAGCTCGAAGGTCATCGGGCTCCGAGACCGCGTGGCACATCAGCTCGGGCCGGCCGGTGACGATGGCTGCGGCGTGCGACGGATGCGTCGCGACGCTGACGAGGCCGCTGCCGCTGCGCAGCGCGGCCTCGCCGCAAAGGCGCACGGCGCCCGGCATGCCGGGACCGCCGCCGACAACGAGCACATGGCCGAAGACGCCCTTGTGCGTCGTCCTGCCGCGCGGCGGCAGAACGTCATCCAGCACGTCATGCGGGATGGTCCGCATCACCGGATCGACGCCCTTGTAACAGGCCTCCGGGACGCCGAGCGTATCGAGGTCGAGCTCACCGCAGACGTCGGGTCCGTCTTCGATGAACATGCCGGCTTTCCATCCGACGAAACTACGCGTCATATCGGCGCTGACCGCGACGCCCATGATGTGCCCCGTGTCGCCGTTGAGCCCGCTCGGAATGTCCACGGACGCCACGGGCAGGCCGGAATGGTTGATCGCCTGTATCGCGTCCGCGAAATCGCCGGCGACGTCTCGATCCAGTCCGCTGCCGAGGATCGCATCGATCACGAGGTCGCAATCGCTGGGCAACTCGCCGCTCCAGTTGTCAACGGCACCACCGGCATCGACGAAGTCGTCGAAGGCCTTTTTGGCGTCGCCCGTCAGCTTGCCCGGGTCCGACAGAGCGATAACGGAGTGCAAACGATCGCTCTTGAGCGCCAGCGCCGCGACCACATAGCCGTCGCCGGCGTTGTTCCCCGCCCCGCAGACGACGACCCAGTGCCGCGCGTCCGGCACCCGCTCGAAGACGGACTCGAACAATCCGCCGCCCGCGCGACGCATCAGGTCGTAGCCCGGGATCCCGTGCGTGTCGATCGCACAACGATCCAGGCCACGAACGGCGTCCACGGAATACAACTGATTGGCTACGTAAGACATCGCGTTGATTATACTGTGACTCGGCGAGGAACAGACTCAGGGATAACTGCTATTGGATCCGATCAAGCTCAAGCGGGACATCGAAGCCTGGGCAGGCGAGCTTGGTTTCCAGGGCGTAGGCGTCAGCGACACGGACCTGGCGAGGGCCGGCGAGCGGTTGAACGCGTGGCTCGACCGCGGCTATCACGGCGAGATGGCCTACATGCAAAAGCACGGCAGCAAGCGCTACGTGCCGGCGGAACTCGTTCCCGACACGATCCGCATTATCTCGGTTCGTATGGACTACCTCGCCGCCCCTCAGCAGGAAGCCATCGACAAGCTCGATCATCCGGAGCTCGCCTACGTGTCCCGCTACGCGCTGGGTCGTGACTATCACAAGGTGCTCAGGTCACGCCTGCAGAAGCTGGCGCAAAAGATCGAGGCGTCGACGGGGCCTTTCGGCTACCGCGTCTTCGTTGACAGCGCGCCGGTGCTCGAAAAGCCGATCGCCGAGAAAGCCGGACTAGGATGGATAGGCAAACACACGAACCTGATTAACCGTATCGACGGCAGCTGGTTCTTCTTGGGCGAGCTGTACACCGACCTTCCACTGCCTGTCGACGAACCTGCGAGCGAACATTGCGGGAGTTGCCGGGCCTGCATCGACGTGTGCCCGACGGACGCTATTGTCGCGCCCTACAAGCTGGATGCCAAGCGCTGCATCTCCTATCTGACGATCGAACACGGCTCCGCCATCCCCGAGGAATTTCGCAAGCCGATGGGCAATCGGATCTACGGCTGCGACGACTGCCAGCTTTTCTGTCCGTGGAACAAGTTCGCAAAGCCCACGGGCGAGGCTGACTTCGCGCCGCGACACGGGCTCGACAACGCGGACCTGGCCGATCTTGCAACGTGGGGCGAGGAGACGTTTCTTACGCGAACGGAAGGCAGCGCGATTCGGCGTATCGGCCATGAACGCTTCCAGCGCAACATCGCCGTCGCACTCGGAAACGCCGAGCGGTCTCCGGACGTCATGCGCGCGATCGATCAACTCGATTCGAGCCCATCGTCGCTGGTCCGGGAACATGCAAACTGGGCGAAGCAACAGCATGACGACGAACGTCGTTTGCCTGACTGATCACCGTCAATAACCGGTACTCGATGTTGCCTGGCCGGGAGCGAAGGACCTGCGCTCCCGCTGAAGAATACTCCCCAACTTTACTGAATAAAAACATTGACTTACGTCGGTATTTTACGGCTAATCGGAAGCCTGCCCCCGTGTTAAGGGGGGCAACAGTCAGTCAAAGAGTAGTTCCTGAACCGGAATTCTGTGTCCCAGTCGTTATTATTTGTCACACAAATTCGCCAAACTCCCAGCAATTTCAAGGCCGAGGCCGTTGGGGAGGTTCTCGGCGTGACCCCACGAGGTGTCAGTGGTTCAGGTTATATCCATCAATTCGGACTACAAGCGCTCGCTGCTGGAGGGACTCGAGCTCTTTACCGGGGTCGAACCCGATGATGTCGCCGACCTGTTGCAGGCCTGTGACCGGCGAGACCTCGCCGCCGGAGAGCTGCTGCTGTCGCCGGGCACACCGAATGAGCATGTGTATATCGTCCTGGCCGGCGCACTCAACGTGCACGTCGGATCTCCGTCGGCGGTGCCACTGACGACCATGGAAGCCGGCGCCTGTGTCGGCGAAATGTCGATCATCGAGAGCCGTGATCCATCCGCCTTCGTCATCGCCAGCGAGTCGACCCACCTGTTGGTCATTCATCAAACCCTGCTCTGGGAGATGGTTCACGCGTCGCATGAGTTCGCCAAGAACCTGCTGGTCGTCATGTCCGAACGCATCCGCAGCCACAACCGCGTCATCGCGGACAGCTACGGCGAGCTGCGCAAGGTCGAGCAGCAGGCAACGCAGGACGCCCTGACCGGGCTCGGCAATCGACACTCGATGCAGGCGGTCTTCCCGACCGAGATCAGTCGCTGCCTGCAGGAGGGCGAGACGGTCTCACTGATCATGATCGACGTCGACGACTTCAAGAACTTTAACGACAAGTTCGGCCACATCGCCGGCGACCGGGCCTTGAAGGCCGTGGCCGCTGTCCTGGAGCAGAAATTCCGACCCTCGGACATCATCGTGCGCTATGGCGGCGACGAGTTCGCCGTGCTGCTGCCGCGAGTTGGACTGGCGGACGCAACAGAGGTTGCGGAGCGCGTACGTTTGACGGTCAGCGGCACGACGGCCGACGGCAGCGATTCCCTGATCCAGGTCCCCGTTCGAATCTCGATGGGCATCGCCGAGATCTATGAGAACGGCGGCCTGGACTCGCTGATTCAGGACGCCGACGCGGCCCTGTATCGCGCCAAGCGCGCAGGACGCAATACGATTTCGAGCTGAAGCCGGCGCACTGCGTCGCAGCGATCCTGGCTATATCGTAACGACGACGTTATCGAGCAGCCGCGTCTCGCCCATCATCGCGGCCGCGAGTACGACGATCTCGTCACAATCCCTGTCGGGCGTCTGCATGTTTTCTGCGCGCCGAACGGCCACGTAGTCGACATCGAAACCGGCCTCTCCCAGGCGCGATCGCCCCTCCTCCTCCAGCGCGGCATAGTCCTGCTGACCGTCCTGAACCTCACTCGCAATGTCCGACAGGATGGCGTAGAGCTCGGGCGCGGCCGCCCTTTCTTCGTCGCTCAAGAATTGGTTTCGCGAACTCATAGCCAATCCATCGTCTTCCCGGATCGTCGGAGCCGTAATGATGCGGGTCGGGAAATTCAGGTCCTCCGCCATACGTCGGATGATCAGCTGTTCCTGGAAGTCTTTCTGGCCAAACACAGCGACGTCTGGCTGCACGAGGGCGAACAGTCGCGCGACAACGCCGGTCACCCCGTCGAAGTAACCCGGGTGACGCGCGCCGCAGAAGTCGTCTTTAAGGCTGGGGACGATGACCCTCGCCGCATCGTCGAGACCGTACGGATAGATACCGTCGAGCTGCGGCGCAAACACGGCGTCCACGTTCATTTTCCTGAGCCGGAGGCAGTCCTTTTCCAGGCTGCGGGGATACGATTCGAAATGCTCGACGCGATCGAACTGCGTCGGATTCACAAAGATGGACACGATCACTCTCTCGGCATGCTCGCGCGCCAACTCGACGAGACTCAGGTGACCGGCATGCAGGTTGCCCATGGTCGGGACCAGGGCAACGTGATCGCTGTGGTGTAACCAGTCTTCGATCAGTTCATGCAGCTCGTCTTTTTCTTCAATAACGTCCATTCAGGGTCCTTGGTGGCGCAGGCCTCTAAGTGTCTGGGTTTAGCCGAACCGGGATTGTGATCGTCTTCGCGAAAAGTGGTTCGAGTATCGGGATCAGGCGAATGCAGCGGAGACAGGGTTGAAGAAGTGCCGTCCGCCGGTTGTCTTTTCTATCTGCTCAAACAGTCGCTCAAAGTCCGCGCTATTGTTAACGGGATCGATCTGTGTCGCATTGACGATCAGCAGCGGACCATCGTCATACGCGTGGAAGTAACGCGCGTAAGCATCAGCGAGTCGCTCGAGATAACGTCGATTGAGCCCCCGCTCAAAGTCGCGGCCGCGACCGGCAATGCGCTCGAGCAGGGTATCGACGGACGCCTGCAGGTAGATGACAAGGTCGGGCACCGGTGGTTCGACGGCCAGCTTTGCTGCAATCTGTTCGTAGAGCATCAGCTCATCGTTATCGAGGTTGAGTTCGGCGAACAGCCGGTCTTTAGCGTAGAGGTAGTCGGCAACGCGAACGCTTGCGAACAGGTCAGGTTGTCGCAAGGCTTCGATCTGTCGCGCGCGCGAGAACAGGAAGAACATCTGCGCCGGCAAGGCAGCACTTTTGCCTTCGATGTAGAAGCGCTCGAGAAATGGATTTTCCTTGTCTTCCTCCAGCACGAGGTCGGCGGACAGAGTTTCGGCGAGACGCCTGGCCAGCGCCGTCTTGCCGACGCCGATGGGGCCCTCGACCACGATGTACCTCGACGTCTTGCTTCTGCTGATCGGCTGAACAGACACCATGAAACCCTTAAGCGATTCGCTCTATCTGCGGTTCGCAGTAGTTGATCGCAATTGAAGACAGTGGCCCCAGGCCGGGAACGTCCAGGTCCGGCGCGATTTCACTGAGTGGCAACAATACAAAATTCCGCTCGGCAATGCCCGGGTGAGGTACATCGAGACCCGGCTCCGAGATCTGACAGCTGCCGTAGACAAGCAGGTCGAGATCGATGACCCGTGGTCCCCACCGCTCGCCATCACGTTCGCGGCCGTGGGCGCGCTCGACGCCCTGCAACGCCTCGAGCAACGCGCGCGGCGACAGCGTCGTCTTAAGGTGCGCGGCCGCGTTGATGAAGTCGGGTTGTTCGACGCCGCCGAAAGGCGTCGAGCGATACAGTGACGAGCGTGCGAGCAGTCGCGCGCCCGGCAACTCGGACAGCCTGTCGATCGCCGACTCGACCTGTCGTGACGGGTAGGCGAGATTGCTGCCAATGCCGACAAAGGCATTGACGCTATCGCCATCCATCAAGATGACCCGGCCGCGCGTTTCCCACGCCGCCTGCGCCTGCGCCTGCGGCCGTGCTGCGGCGGCTTCTTCAGCACCTGCAACTTGGTGGCGCGTTCGGAGGAAGACAGGTTCTGAATGTCGGTCCAGAAATCCGCAAGCTCGGGATCGAACTGCCCCACTTCGGACCTCAGCACCATGAAGTCATACGCCGCACGGAAGCGCCGATGGTCGAGCAGCTTCAACGCCCGCTTGCCTCGCGTAATCTCGAACCGCGGTTGCAGGGCGAGCATTTCCCGCATCGGGATGGTGAAGCGTTTCGGGATGGAAATGCGCTTCTGCTGCGCGCCAACCAGTTCATAGGCCGCAAGGCTTAAAGCCTGCGCCTCCGACATGTGCTCCTTTTCCCGATGCTCCGCGGCCAGGCGCAGGCTCGGCTGCCAGAAGAAGACACCCAGCAGGAACATCGGAGTTATCGACTTGCCGCTGGCAACCCGCCTGTCGGTATTCTTCAGCGCCGCGAGAATGAACTGCTCGTAGTCCGGATTCTGTTCGAGCTCCTGCGCCGTTGCCGGGAACATCTCTGCAAACAGGCCGAACTCCGAAAGCAGCCGATAGGTCTTTTCAGCGTAGCCCGACTGGAACAGCTTCATAAACTCGTCGAACAACCTTGCGGCCGGCACATTGGTCAACAGTCCCACGTGCTCGTGCATCGCCTGCTGCACGTCGTCGGCGATGGTGAAATCGAGCTTCGCCGCGAACCGAACCGCACGTAACATGCGCACAGGATCCTCGCGCATCCTTTGCCCCGCCTCACCGATCAGCGCGATCTTGCGTTCATCGATATCCTGGCAGCCACCGACGTAGTCCCAAATGCTGAAGTCGGCAATGTTGTAGTACAGCGCGTTGCAGGTGAAGTCACGACGCCAGACATCTTCCTCGATGGTTCCGTAGACGTTATCGCGAATGATACGTCCATGGTCATCATGCTCGACATCGTCGTGCTTCGAAATCGCGGCGGCACGGAACGTCGCGACTTCGATGATCTCGCGACCGAAACGAACGTGCGCCAGGCGGAACCGACGGCCGATCAGGCGCGCGTTGCTGAACAGCGACCGAACTTCATCGGGCGTCGCGTCGGTTGCCACGTCAAAATCTTTCGGGTGCAGGCCCACGAGCGCGTCTCGAACGCAACCACCGACAAGAAAGGCCTTGTAACCGGCCTTGTGCAACCGGTAGAGGACCTTCAGAGCACTGTCGGAGATGTCTTTGCGAGATACGTTGTGGGCGGCGCGCGAGATTATCTGCGGCGCGGAATTGTCGGCCGGAGCGTCGTTTGTCAAAGGAATGATCGATTGTGCATACGGGCCCAATGATAACAGCGCCAAACCAATGCGACAGACTCAATTGCGAAAGTACGCCGGGACCCGGCAAACACTTGAGAATACCGAAAATGCCCGTATACTCTCGCTCCCCGCTCAGAACGAGCGGCACTACGCTCCCTTCGTCTAGTGGTTCAGGACGCCGCCCTCTCACGGCGGTAACACCGGTTCGAATCCGGTAGGGAGTGCCAGATTCGATCAAGGGCTCGCTTTTAAGCGGGCCCTTGTGCTTTGGGATCTCCTCACGAGCCCGGATTCGAAACGGTCAGGGTTCGACAAAACGCGAAAGCGTTTTGGGCGCCGAAGGCGGGCCAACGGCCCGAGAACCGGCCAAAGCCGGTTCGAGCCAATCCCCGGTAGCGCACATGCGTCCACCCCCGACGACCGATAGTACTCCCCACCGTTCGACAAAACGCGAAAGCGTTTTGGGCGCCGAAGGCGGGCCAACGGCCCGAGAACCGGCCAAAGGCGATTCGAGCCAATCCCCGGTAGCGCGCATCCGGCCACCTCCGACGACCGAAAGTAGCCCCCAGTTCGACAAAGCCGACAAGGCCTAACCCCCCCAAAAACCTACCCCAACAGCCACTGACCCACCATTAAGAAGCCATCGACCTCAGTCGCGAACCCAGCCTCTCTCGAAAAACCACCAAAAAGAGCCCGATAACGAACAAATACGGTATAAAAGAGAGCAATAGAGTCACTTATGGTCTATACAAAACACAAACACGCGAGATAGATAGATTCCGATACTATATTGTCCGTGTGTAAAATGTATATTAGTTCCGCAAGCGGTTCTATTAGGTGATCCTTTACACCAACAAGCAAAAGGTCGGGCGGTGATTTTCAATTTCCGCAAGTGGTTCTCCAGCAAAGCTGCCGCGGACGGCGAGCAGCAGCTGCCCGACGCTATCCACATCAAGATCGTCGACGGCGTAGTGATCGCTACCTACCTGGAGCCCGCGAGCGCCGAAGAAACGCGGCAGGTCATTCGCTACCTGGCCAGTACGGGCAATTATCGTCGACGGGTCTGGGACCTGAGCCAGATCGATTTCCCGTTCACGATGGATGAGCTTCGCGAGCTGGCCTACTACGGCAGAGAGGTGATGGGCGAAGCGAGTCGTATCGCGTTCGTCGTCAAGGACACCGTCGGCTATGGATCACTGCGTGCGTTCTCGACCTACCGCGAAGGCGGCAATAACGCAAAGACTTCTGTATTCAGAAGCCTCGACGAAGCGATGCAGTGGGTGCAGGAATCAGACTGACTCCGCGTTTTTGTCCGACAAATCCCGCCGCTCCCGATTAAACTGCCGCGATGCGACGACTGATGAAGTTTCTGCACACGACGGGCTCGTTCGGGCTGGTCGGAGGCATGGTGTCGTTCATGGTCCTGCTCAACGCCGCGCCGGACATCGGCACGCCGGAGTACGCGAGCCTGCGCGCCGGTCTCGACCTGCTGTCGAGCTGGCTGATACTGCCTTCGATGGCGTTGGTGCTGTTGAGCGGAATCCTCGCGATGGCGATTCACTTTCCGTTTCAGAACGCTGGCTGGGTCTGGCTGAAGGCGGTCACCGGTATCCTGTTCTTCGAAGCAACGCTGGCGTCGTTTGACGCCCCGGCCGCGCGCGCCGCTGTAGCGACGCAAATGGCTCTCGCCGGCGAGATCTCACAGACGGAGCTCGTCGCCCGAATCAATGACCGATGGGGCGCCTGGTGGGTGCTGCTGGCGCTGGCGGGCATGAATGTTTACCTGGCGATCTGGCGACCGCGCTTTGTGAAGCCAAGCCGCGAGAAATCGGAAGACCAGCAGCGCCGCGTTTCTTGACTGGCTATGGCTCCGACCTATACTCAGGCTCAAGTAGCGAAATCACAATGCTTTATGCAGTGATCGATAGCGCCGTAAGCCGCACTCATCTCTCCCTTCATACGTTCTGATCGCTTCCAGGTCGCAGGCCCTGCTGGGGGGTCTCGCGCTAATCAACTGCCTTCTCCGGCAAACCATCAAAAGGACACCAACATGAGCCAGGCCAAGTCAGGCGACACCGTCAAGATTCACTACACCGGCACCCTCGACGACGGTAGCCAGTTCGATTCATCCGCTGGGCGAGATCCGCTCGAGTTTGTGCTTGGCAGCGGCCAGGTGATCCCGGGGTTCGATAACGCGGTCACGGGCATGACGGTCGGCGACAGCAAGAACGTCAAGATCGAACCGGAAGAGGCGTATGGACCACGGCATGAGCAGCTCATCCAGGAAGTCCCGAGGACAGCGCTGCCTGAGGACATGACCCCGGAAGTCGGTATGGGTCTACAGAGCCAGACGCCCGACGGCCAGGTCATGCAACTGACGGTAACGGCGGTCGGCGAGACCAGCATTACCGTTGATGCGAATCACCCGCTGGCCGGCCAGACACTCAGCTTCGCGATCGAGCTCGTCGCGATCCAGTGATCAGCGCGCGCCCTGGCCAGCCGGTTCAGGGCGCATCTCTACTTCGAACAGCGCCTCTAGCAGTCGATTCCACTCGGCGTTCTTGCGGTCCACCCAGACACCCAGCTCGGCGATGCGCGCCTCGAGCGCTTCGACTCTCGGTCCTACCTCGTTACTGAACGCGACCGCCAGGCGATCCTGTTCCTGCACCGTCGTCCTGTCCCACTTGTAGACGTCGTACAGATGCTTCAGGTGCTCGAAGCTGGCGCGATCGTTCCCATCACCCCGATTCTGCGCGCGTCGCGCATTCTCCGCCTGGTAGACGAGGTTCTGGCGCCGGTACTCTCGCCACAGGTCATGCACCTTGCTGATCTCGGCGTACAGATCGACGAAGGCTTCGTCAATGACATCGCTGATGACGAACTCAGTCTCCCTGACCATACGGACACGCTCGACCATCGGGTCATCACGCGCGGGCAGGCGAAGAATCGAAATCGTGCCGTCGTCTTCGCGCTCGAGGAAATCGTCAAATGCACGCGGAGCAACAGACTGTGCGTAGCGCAGCACCGACACCTCCGAGAGCTTGTCGACGTCGGCCGCCTCGAGGCGACTCGCGTCTGACGCGAGATCGTCGGCGATCCGGTCGAACAGCGCCTGGAAATCGGCGCCCACCTGGGTGTCCTTGTCGATCGTCGCCTCGTAGACGTGATCTCGCCAGACACCGCCCAGTGCATCGGTAGCGGCAACCTTAAGCCGCAGCGTGAAACCGTCTGACTGCAGAATGCTCGCCACCACCGACAATTCGGCGTTCTCGTCCGGCTCCGGTACGACACGGACCGTCCTGAACGAACGTGTGT
Source organism: Woeseiaceae bacterium (assembly GCA_030066655.1). Taxonomy (GTDB): domain Bacteria; phylum Pseudomonadota; class Gammaproteobacteria; order Steroidobacterales; family Woeseiaceae; genus UBA1847. The sequence continues at coordinate 63,589 of JASJBE010000002.1, forward strand.
CGATCAGGCTCTGCCGGAGCTGAAATGGCCACAGCATGGCCTCCACCTCACGGATTCGCGGAAAGATCTCGAGATCGCGATAGACGGACGGGTCGGCAGGAATCGCCGGGTCGAATACGGCGATCGAGACACTGACTTGCGGTGACTGATGCTGTGACGCCAGAGCCGGCAAGGGAATCAAGACCGCCAGCACGACAGCCACAACTCGACGCATGGAACTCACAGTTCGAGCTCCCCGGTGCTGCAGACGCGCTTCATGCTGAGCGTTTCTATGCAGTTGTACTCGGGCGGCAGTCGTTCGAATTTGCGGTAGAAGCGCCGCAGCGAAAATGGCACCGGCGATGTTGGCGATGATACCGTCGTGACGACACGCAAGCGCTCTTCGTCTTCTGACAGTGTGAACTGGTGAACGACCTTCAGCCCCTCGGGCAACTGCAGGACGGACACAAGATCCCTGCCCTGCCAGCCACAGGTCTCACGGCCATAGGCGCTGCTGGTGCTCTTTGGCCCGGTATCGAAGAACTGGCACAGCATGGAAAAGTCGTCCTTGCGGCTGACGCTGATCTCGTGATCGGTCTGGGAGATCGTCAGTACGTCCGGACGTGTAATCAATTCCGCCAAACGCGCGAGTGCCACGAGTGCGGAGGCCTGTCTCGGCGACATCCCGCTGCGGTTTGGCGTACCCAGGCGCTGATCGGCGACCGACTTTGCAAGGAGGTTATACGCACGCTGCAGTGTTGTATTGACGTCGTCGTCTCGTGAGTAGTCTCGCTCCCATGAACCGGCGAGATTTGCCCGCATCAGCTCGCCGGGCGGCAGCTCCGGCGCCGGCGGGGGCGCCATCCGGGGTGCCGCGCAACCGACCAGGCCGACGCACAGGGCCAGGTTGATCAGCAGCGTTGTTCGCGTCTTTGATGCAGGCATACGTCGGTGTCGATCGAGTCTCTGCGGCTTTATCTGAGATGAGAGGTGTCGTCAGAACAACACCCGATCAGCGACTATTGGCGAATACCGCCATGATCGCAACCAAGAGTAGCGACCGGCGATTTGGTCACGAGTTCAGACTAATGCCCAAATACCTCCGCCGAGAGAACCCAGCACCAGGACCGCCGTGCTCAGGTAACCTGCAATAAACCCCGGCGCACGGCTGGATGGATCAGCTAGATATTCGGCCCGGTAGACGAAACGGCCGATGAAAAACACCAGTCCGAGCGCGGCGGCTATCGTCGGGGACAGCAGGTATGCGAACATCCACATTGAAACGACAACGATGGTCAATTGCTCCAATGTGTTCTGGTGCACTCTGTGCGCACGAAGGAATTCTTCGGGGCCGTCCACGCTCGGGGCCTTGACCCCGTGTTTGCCCCGCATCTTTCCAACCTGAAATGCGAAGAACATGACTTGCAGAAACAGTAAGGCCGTTACGATAGCGACGTATTCCAAGATCATCTCCCGTTCATCAATGGCGTCTGGAAACGATACGCCGTTACATGTCCACGTGCACGAGACTTAGCAGCCGACAGGCCAGGACGACAGACCGCCTATGAACAACACCCAACCAGCATCGGCGCTGGAGAACGTATTCGGCATCCGTAAGGAAGAATTCGCGGCTGTCGCGTGGTCGTTCGTCTACTTCTTCTGCGTCCTGTCGTCATACTACATGCTGCGATCGGTGCGCGAATCGATGGCCGCCGCAGTTGGGGCAAGCAACATCCCCTGGCTATTCTCGGGGACTTTCGTCGCAATGTTGTTGGTAGCCCCGATCTTCGGCTGGATCGCCTCAAGGTTTCCGCGCCGCCGATTCCTTCCATGGATCTACTACTTTTTCGCATGCAATATCCTGCTGTTCTGGTTTGGCTTCAGCAGTGTCGAGGACAAGTCTGTTGAATTCGTCAGGTTGGGCGTGGTGTTCTTCGTCTGGCTCAGCGTATTCAACCTGTTCGTCGTGTCGGTGTTCTGGAGCTTCATGGCAGACATCTACACGAAGTCCCAGAGCCGCAGGGTCTTCGGCATCATTTCCGCCGGTGGCAGCGCTGGAGCACTACTTGGCCCTCTTGCGAACAGCGAACTCTCCGTAATCATTGGCTTCCAGAATCTGATGCCAATCTCAGCTGCGATTCTCCTGCTCGGTGTCGTCTGCATCTCGCAGCTGAGAAAATGGGTCGAAGCAGAGCATGTTGAAGACATAGAGTCGACGGCGGCATCCGAAAAACCACTGGGCGGAAGCCTGTGGACCGGTGCGATCGAGATATTCAGGACACGTTTCCTGCTGATCATCTGCGGCGCGTCAATCATAGCGAGTCTGCTCGGCACGGCGCTTTACATGTTCATGATCGATCTCGTAGCTGAAACCGTCAGCACCACCGACGAGCGGACGCAAGTGTTTGCGAGGATCGACCTAGCGACGAACCTGCTCGCGTTCTTTCTGCAGATGTTCGTTGTCAAACAATCAGTTTCGCGTCTCGGTATCGGGCTAACGCTCGCGGTCCTGCCGTTTATTTCCATCATCGGTTTCGCGCTGCTGGCCCTGAACCCTGCCTTCATCGTGATCGCGATCCTGCAGGTTGTGCGACGTTCCGTGGGATTCGGACTATCGAAACCGTCGAATGACATGCTCTACTCCGTCGTACCGACGGAACAGAAATACAAGTCCAAGAACTTCATCGATACGGCGATATATCGTGGCGGCGACCTGATCGGCACATGGACAATCCGCGCCCTATGGTCGCTGGGTATCCCGATCATCTCCCTTGTTTTGTTGCCATTCGCCGCCATCTGGGTAGCGCTTGCGATCTGGTTGGGCCGGGAATACAAGCGACGCGACGTGGCGCTGTCGGAAGCGCCGGTCGGCGCGCCGTCCACGACTAATCGCCCCGTCATCAAGGAAGAGACTAATGGATGAGGTACTACAACCGAGGCCCAGCGGGCTGCTGCGACGGTTCGGCGCGATGATTTACGACTTGCTGCTGATCATTGCGCTGCTGTTCCTGTCGACGCTCCCGTTTATCGCTCTGCGCGGCGGCGAGTCCGTAGAGCCACAGAACTTCAACTACCAGATCACGATGGTGCTCGTCGTGTACCTGTTCTTCGTTGGATTCTGGACGAGCAAGGGCCGGACGCTCGGCATGCAGTCCTGGGGGCTGCAGCTTCAGACGCCGGACGGGCGGCTCCCGTCGGTGCGGGCTGCGAGCTTGCGCTTCATTGCATCGATCCTGTCGCTGGCCTGCGCGGGCTTAGGCTTCCTGTGGCAACTCGTCGATCGGGACAAGCTGACGTGGCACGACAGGATCAGCAACACCCGCCTGATGTACTACCCGAAAAAGAACAAGAATAAAGACAAGAAATAGGCGCGATCCCCGTCGCAGGCGCTGTCTGCAGAACGCCGGCTAGCGGATGCGCGACAGCGCAACGGCCGTAAACAGCGCCAGCACGGCGGTTGGCAACCACGCGATGATGGCAGGATTCAGGTTGAAGACCTGCCCGGAGTTCGCGAGCATTTCGCTGGCCAGGTAGTACGCGAGGCCGATCACGACGCCGATCAGCAGGCGACTACCGGCGCTACCGCTCCTCAAGGACCCGAAGACGAAGGCCAACGCCAGCATCGGCATGATCATCACGGCCGCCGTGCGCGACGCGCGGTACCACAGCTCCGACTCGTAGTTCCTGGCGTCGAGGTTGTTTCGCTTCAGGTAGTCGATGTAGCTCAAGAGTCCGCGGGCGGACAGGCTCGATGACTTTGCTATCGAGCTGCCGAGCATGTCCGAGTTCACTTCGAAGGTCTCGAAGGTGCGCGTCGCCTCGACGACCTGCACGCTATCGTCGCGGAACTGCGTTTCGCGAATGTTCTCGAGGACCCAGCTGTCGTTGTCATCGATGCCGGCGTTCTCGGCTTTCAGAATCGAATCCAGTCCGCCGTTTTCGTCGAAGCGGAACATGATCAGGTTGCCGAACTCGAATTCGGTGCTGACCCGCTCGAGATGCAGGAAGATCTCGCCATCGCGGACCCAGGTCTCGTTGCCCATTCGCTCATCGTTCTGGCCGGAGCGGGCCTCGGTACGCATGTTTCTCGCGTAGTAATCCAGGGGCGGCCCGATGAACTCGCCGATGAGTCCGGTCACGACAAGCATGACGCCCCCCGACAACGCGACCATCCTGGCGAGTCGCTTTACGGACAGCCCGGCGGAGCGCATGACGATGATCTCGCTGTTCGCAGCCAGCGCGCCGAGTCCCAGCAGGGATCCGATCAGCGCCGAGACGGGCAACATCTGGAAGGCGAGATTGGGCAGTCGCAGCGCGGCGTACATGATCGCCTGCAGCGTCTGGTAATCGTTCTGGACATCGTCGAGTTCGGCGATGACCTCGAACAGCGCCGCCAGCGCCAGCAGCACAGCGAGCACCAGTGCCGTGCTCGCCAGGATCGTGCGCATCAGGTACTTGGCAAGAATCTCACTCACTGGAACAACCGCCTGTGCCAGCCGTTCTGAAACGACAACATGCCGAGCGCGATCGCCAGCACGCTCGCATGCACCCACCACAGTCCGACCATCGGATCGACGGTGCCCTGCTCAATCCAGGCCTTGGCCGCATTCAGCATGTTGAAGTAGATGATGAATACGAGCAGGCCGATGGCGAGTCGTCCGTAGCGGCCCGCACGGGGTTGCGAACGAGACAGCGGGACCGCGAGAATGCCCAGCAGGATCGTGGAAATCGGGATGCCGAGTCGCCAGTGCAGCTCCGCGAGATGTTCAGGGTCGCTGGACGCTGCGAGCTGCTGTACGGACATCGCCCGCGGCCGCGGGTCCGGCGCCTCGAGGCTCGGCAGGCGATACGGAATGCCGTGTTCTGCAAATTCGACGACGCGAAACTGCGCCGTGCCGGGGACACCTTCGTACCTGCGGCCGTTCGTCAATACCAGCAGTCGTGTGTTCGGGTCCTCCGACGCCACCTGTTCACCGCGGTCGGCGACGACGACTTCGATCGCACTCTCCGTCGTCCTCCGCTGGATGAAGACGCCGCTCATGACGCCGTTTTCATCGACGCTTTCGCCGTAGACGACCGCGTTATCCGGTCCGAACATCGTGAAGCGCCCTGGCTCGATGCTCGCGAGATCGGCCTCGCGTTTCGCCTCGGCGCCGATCATGTCGACGGACAGCATTGACTTCGGCCCCACTTCGATCGCCACCCACGCGACGAGCAGCGTCAGCGGCACCAACAGCATGGCAATGGGACGGTAAACGCCAGCCAGGCCGACACGGCAGGCCATCATCGCCGGCATCTCGCTGTCACGATACAGGCGCCCCATCGCCAGCATGACGGCCAGGAACAGGCCGATCGGCACCAGGATATTGAGGTACTGGACGGCGGACAGGCCGATCACCTCCAGCGCGGCATTTTTCGGCAGTTTACCCTTCGCCACGTCGCCAAGGACCCGGGCGAACTGGTTGGTCAGCAGGATCAGCAACAACACGCCGGTCACGGCGAGCCACGTCGACGCCACCTCGCGGAAGATATATCGGTCTAGAATGCGAAACATCGCGGCGGATTAGTTAACGCAAATGGATTCAATCAGTTAGACTACCGGTTTTAGTTTGCCCGTGACAGTCCCGTGTCGGAACCGTCACTGGCCATCTGCTCACTCTGACCTGCCCTCGCGCGCGGCGTTCCGTCGCGTACGAGCTTCTGTCAGGCGCAAGCTGAACAATAAAAAGGCGACATCAAATGGACTTCTTTACGACGACAAGCAAGGCATCACGACGCGCAGCGGATTGCATCATCGTGGGCGTCTACGAACGCGGCAAGCTCAGTGCGGGAGCCGCCGACATGGACACGGCCAGCAAGAGCGCGCTGACCGGACTGTACAAGAGCGGCGATCTCCCGTCCGCTGTCGGAAAAGCGAAAGTCCTGAACGGCCTCGACGGCGTACGTGCGAGACGTGTGGTCGTCGCCGGCCTCGGCAAGTCCAGCCAGTTCGGCGCGAAACAGTATCGTGCTGCCGTTGCCGCAGCGATGCAGGCGCTGACCGGTTCGAAAGTCCAGACTGTCGCCAACTACCTGAGCCTCGAAGACGTGCAGGGTCTGGATGCCTACTACAAGGCACGCCACGCGGTGCAGGCAATCGGTGATTCGCAATACACGTTCCAGCAGATGAAGAGCGGCCGCAAAACGCCCGCGATGCCGCTGAAGAAACTGGGCAACGCCATCGCAGCGCGCGGCGAAGCCCAGCGTGCGTCGCGAGGCGCCGAGCACGCGATCGCTATCGTTGCCGGTATGGCGCTGACCAAGGACCTCGGCAACCTGCCGCCGAATGTCTGCACGCCGAGTTATCTCGCACGCACCGCCCAGAAGATGGCGCGCCAGCACAAGCGGCTGACGGCCAAGGTTCTCAACGAGCCGGAGATGAAGCGACTCGGCATGCACTCGCTGCTGTCGGTGACGGCCGGCACCGTTGAACCGGCGAAAATGATCATCCTGCAGTACAAGGGCGCGGGCAACGACAAGCCCATCGTCCTGGTCGGCAAGGGCGTGACGTTCGACTCCGGCGGTATCTCGCTGAAGCCGGGCCCGGCCATGGACGAGATGAAATACGACATGGGCGGCGCGGCCGGTGTGCTGGGCACGATGGAGACCGTCGCGAAACTGCAGTTGCCGGTCAACCTGAACGTCGTCGTCCCCACGGTCGAGAATATGCCCAGCGGTACGGCTACCCGGCCGGCCGACATCGTCAAGAGCATGTCCGGGCAGACCATCGAGATCCTCAACACAGACGCTGAGGGCCGCCTGATTCTCTGCGATGCGCTGACCTATTCGAAGCGCTTCAAGCCGGAAGCCATCATTGACGTTGCAACGCTGACCGGCGCCTGCGTCATCGCACTCGGCCATCATCACACCGGTGTCATGGGCAACAGCGACGATCTCGAGAATGAGATTGTCGGAGCCGGCTTACAGGCCGAGGACCGCGGCTGGCGCTTACCGCTGACCGACGATTACACGAAGCAGCTAAAGAGTAACTTCGCGGACTTTGCGAACGTCGGCGGCCGCGACGGTGGCGCCATTACGGCGGGCTGCTTCCTGAAGAACTTCGCCGATGGCATGACCTGGGCGCACCTGGACATCGCCGGTACCGCCTGGGTCTCCGGTGCACAGAAAGGGGCAACCGGTCGTCCCGTACCGATGCTGTCTGAGTTCATCCTGTCGCGGTGCGGCCAGCTTCCGTAGCGCGCGACATGGCCCGTATCGACTTCTACGTTCTCAGCCAGAGCGGCGCCCACGCACGTCATGCGTTTGCGTGCCGGCTGGCCGAGAAGGCCTATCGCCTCGACAACACGGTCCACATCCACACAGCCGACAACGGCACGGTGCGTGCTATCGATGAGCTGTTGTGGACGTTTCGCGACGGCAGCTTCGTGCCGCATCACTGCGTCGGCGATGAAGGTATGGACTCACCGGTTACGATCGGCTGTGATTCGAGCTCGCCGGTCCGCGATCTGCTGATTAACCTCAGCGATGAACTGCCGGCGTTCTTCAATGAATTCGAGCGCGTGGCCGAACTCGTCACCAACGACGAAGACGTGAAGCGCAGCAGTCGCGAACGATTCCTGCATTACCGCGAACAGGGCCACACCCTGGAAACTCACAAGCTCTGAGCAATGAACAAGTCCTACGACCCCGCCGATATCGAGCAGCGCATTTACGCGCGTTGGGAAGATAACAACTGGTTCTCGCCGCGCGGCGATGGCGAACCCTACTGCATCATGATTCCGCCGCCGAATGTGACCGGCACCCTGCACATGGGGCACGCCTTCCAGGACACGATCATGGATGCGTTGACCCGCTACAAGCGCATGGACGGCTACCGTGCACTGTGGCAGCCGGGCATGGACCACGCCGGCATCGCGACGCAGATGGTCGTCGAGCGGTTGTTAAACGGCGAAGGCAAGACCAAGCACGATCTCGGCCGTGAGAAGTTTGTCGAGCGCGTCTGGCAGTGGAAGGAAGAATCCGGCGGCAAGATCGAGAAGCAGTTCCGTCGCCTCGGCGCCTCGCTCGACTGGGAACGAGACCGATTTACGATGGACGAGGGCCTGTCGAAAGCGGTCGCCGAAGTCTTCGTCACGCTCTACGACGAGGGCCTGATCTACCGGGGCAAACGACTCGTCAACTGGGACCCGGTCCTGCACACGGCCCTGTCGGATCTCGAGGTCCTGTCCGCGGACGAGCAGGGCTTTCTATGGCATTTCCGCTACCCGATCGCCGACAGCGACGAGAGCCTCGTCGTTGCAACGACCCGGCCGGAGACGATGCTCGGCGACAGCGCGGTCGCCGTGCACCCGGACGACGAGCGCTACAGCCACCTGGTCGGTAAGGACGTAGAGCTGCCGATCGTCGGGCGGCGAATTCCCATCATTGCCGACGACTACGTCGACCCGGAATTCGGCACCGGCTGCGTCAAGATTACGCCCGCGCACGACTTTAACGACTACGAGATCGGCCAGCGGCACGACCTGCCGATGTATAACGTCCTGACGGACGACGGCGCGATGAACAAGCACGTGCCGGAAGCGTATCGCGGCCTCGACCGCTTCGATGCGCGCAAGGCCATCGTCGCCGAATTCGAAAGCCTGGGGCTGTTGCACGAGATCGAGGACTACACGGTCAAGATCCCGCGCGGCGATCGCAGCGGCGCCGTCGTCGAGCCTTACCTGACCGACCAGTGGTACGTGAAGATCGAGCCGCTGGCGAAGCCCGCGATCGAGGCCGTCGAGACCGGCAAGATCAGGTTCGTACCGGAGAACTGGTCCAAGACCTACTTCGATTGGATGTACAACATCCAGGACTGGTGCATCAGCCGCCAGCTGTGGTGGGGTCACAGGATCCCGGCCTGGTTCGACGAGGACGGCAATGTTTACGTGGCGCCCTCCGAGCGGGAAGCTCGCGACAAGCACGGCTTGAGCCCCGACGTGACGCTCAGGCAGGACGAAGACGTTCTCGACACGTGGTTCTCGTCGGCGCTGTGGCCGTTCAGCACGCTCGGCTGGCCGGAGGATAACGACTCGCTGAAGGAGTTCTATCCGGGCAACGTGCTCGTGACCGGTTTCGACATCATCTTCTTCTGGGTCGCCCGCATGATCATGATGGGCATCAAGTTCATGGGCGACGTACCGTTTCGCGAGGTCTACATCCACGGCCTGATCCGCGACCCGGACGGCCAGAAGATGTCCAAGTCGAAGGGCAACATTCTCGACCCCCTGGACCTGATAGACGGCGTCGACCTCGACACGCTGATTGAGAAACGCACGACCGGGCTGATGCAGGAGCATTTAAAGCCGAAGATCGAGAAAGCGACCCGGAAGCAGTTCCCCGACGGCATCGACCGCTTCGGCGCCGACGCCCTGCGATTCACGTTCGCTTCGCTCGCAACCAACGGCCGCGACATCAGCTTCGACATCGGCCGTATCGAGGGCTACAAGAACTTCTGCAACAAGCTGTGGAACGCCGCCCGCTACGTATTGATGAACGTCGAGACGCTGGACGACGGTGACGTCGAATACTCGGCGGCCGACCGCTGGATCAAGGCGCGCCTGTCAGAAGCGGTCGGCAAGGTCCATGAGCACTTCAACGGCTATCGACTCGATCTCGCATCGCAGGCGATGTACGAATTCACATGGCACGAGTTCTGCGACTGGTACCTTGAACTTTCGAAGCCGGTACTGCAGTCGGACAGCGCATCGGACGCGCTGAAGCGCGGCACGCGCAAGACGCTGATCGAGACGCTGGAAACGCTCTTAAGGCTCATTCATCCGATCATGCCGTTCGTGACGGAGGAGATCTGGCAGCAGGTCGCGCCGGTGGCTGGCATCGACGGCAAGACGATCATGTTGCAGCCTTTCCCTGAAGCCGACACTGAGGTGGACGACGCTGCCGCCGAGGACATCGATTGGGTGCGCAAGTTCATCCTCGGCATCCGGCAGATTCGCGGCGAGATGGACATCCCTCCAGGCAAACCGCTGCCGGTGCTGCTTCAGGGCGCCACGAAAGAAGATCGACGCAAGGCGCGTGAACACCTGCCGTTGCTGCAGCGCGTCGGGCGGGTCGAGACGGTCGAGATCCTCGACGATGAGGAAGCGCCGTCGTCAGCGACCGCGCTGTTGGACGAACTACGCTTGCTGGTGCCGATGAAGGGCCTGATCGACGTCGAGGCCGAGCGTGCCCGACTGTCGAAGCAACTGGACAAAGTACGAGGCGAACTGGCCAAGGCTGAAGGCAAACTCGGCAATGAAAAATTTGTGAACAACGCCCCGCCGGCAGTGGTCTCACAGGAACGGGACCGGGCCGCCGATTTTAAGCGCCAGATCGAGCAATTGACGGAGCAGGTGAAAAAACTCGCCGAACTGGCCTGATTCCTGTGTTCCGTTTCACAGTATGACGGCGCAATAAGTGCAATTCGGCGCAAGCTTCGCCACGATAGCGGACATTCGCCTATTTCGCGTTCTCAGGAGACACGGATGCAGGGTAGCAACACCCTAGAAAAGCTGCCGGTGGGCAAGGACTCGAACCGGCTGGCGCTGAGGAATGCCAGGCAGTCACTGAATACCGTGATTCTCGGCAAGGAGCGCCAGCTCGACCTTGCGCTTGCCTGCCTGCTCGCGCGAGGCCACTTGCTGGTTGAGGACTTGCCGGGGCTCGGCAAGACCGTGCTCGCCCATGCGATCGCGAAGACGCTGGGCCTGAGCTTTAATCGCATCCAGTTCACCAGCGACCTGTTACCGGCCGACATCATCGGCGTGTCCGTATTCCAGAAAGAGAAAGGCGAGTTCGTATTCCAGCAGGGGCCGATCTTCTCGCAGCTCGTGCTGGCGGATGAGGTCAACCGCGCAACGCCGAAGGCGCAGAGCGCCCTGCTCGAGGCCATGGAGGAATACCAGGTCTCGGTGGACGGTACGACGCGCGAACTGCCCGATCCGTTTTTCGTCGTCGCGACGCAGAACCCGGCGGACCAGATAGGCACCTTCCCGCTGCCGGAGTCTCAGCTTGATCGATTCCTGATGCGCCTCGAACTCGGCTACCCGAACCCGGCCAACGAACGCGAACTCATCATCGGCGAGGACCGTCGGACCATGCTGCAGTCACTCGAGGCCTCGATGAACGTCGAGAACCTGCGCGCGCTGCAATCGGCCGCGTCCGACATGCACATGAGCGATGCGCTCGTCGACTACATCCAGGCGTTGGTACGACAGACGCGCGAGTCACCGGATATCGACATCGGCCTGTCACCGCGCGGCGCCCAGGCGCTGGCCGCTGCTGCCAAGGCGCATGCCTTCATCGAGGAGCACGCAGGCGTGTACCCGGACGACGTGCAGGCCGTATTTGCCGCCGTCGCAGGCCACCGCCTCAAAGCGTCGGGCAACTCGACTTACCGTAGCAATTCTGAGCTGTGCCAGCATGTCCTCGACTCGGTGGATATTCCCTAACCCGCTGGCAGGCCTTCCGAGGCTCAATAAGCTGATAGGACGGCGCGTCCGTTCGTATGCGTTCAAGCGACAGGGCAAGGACGCAGACGTCACGGCGCTCAAGCCGGGGCGCGTGTACATCCTGCCGACCGGGGTTGGCTTCGTGTTCGCGCTGATGACCTTCGTCATGCTGCTCGGCTCGATGAACTACAACAACAACCTGTCGTTCGTGCTGACCTTCCTGCTTGTCTCCGTCGGCCTGATCGCAATGCACCAGTGCCAACGCAACATTGTCGGTCTCGAGATGAGCTTTGCCGGCACCGACCCGGTCTTCGCCGGGCAGAAAGCGCAGTTTCGTATCGCGATCAGCAACCCATCGAAGACGACTCGCTTTCGCATTCGGCTGAGAGGCGACGCTGGTCTGTCCCCGGTATTCGATGTGCCGTCCGGCGAGAGTCGCGTCTATTCGCTGCCGGTGCCGGCTGAGACGCGCGGCTGGGTCACCCTCGATCGATTCGGTGTGCATACCCTGTTCCCGTTCGAGATGTTCCGTTCCTGGGCCTGGCTGCACATGGATATTCGCGGGCTCGTGTACCCGAAACCTGCCGAGCATGCGCCGCGCCCACCGTCCAGCCAGTCTTCGCTGGGGCACCGGCAGCATGATGCCCGCGGCGAGGAAGACTTCGCGGGCTTGAGGAAATTTCATCTCGGCGATTCGCCACGCAACGTCGCCTGGAAAGCCTATGCACGCAGCGACCAGCTGCTGTCGAAACAATTCGCCGGCGCCGACACGAGCAGCCAGTGGTTCGACTTTGACGAAGTCCAGTCGGACGACGTCGAGGAGCGGCTGTCGATCCTGACGCGCTGGATCATCGACGCGGATCGCACGCTGGAAGATTACGGATTGAAGCTGCCGGGCGTCGAGATCGCCCCGTCGCACGGCGAAGCGCATCGACACGCCTGTCTCGAAGCCCTGGCACTGTACGGAAACGATCATGAAGAAGCATCATGACGAAGCCTAGGGGCACGGACGGCGCGTTGTTGCACAGCCTGCCATGGACCATGTTGGCCATGGCCGTGAGCTTTGCGGCGCACATACCTTTCGTTCCAATCTGGATCACGGCCATCCTGCTCGGCAGCAGCCTCTGGCGTTACTCCGTCGAGCGCCGGCGCGGCAACCTGCCGCACCCGATCGTTCGCGCCGTTTTAGCGCTGCTGTGTTTCCTCGGTGTGTTCTTCACTTACGACACGATCAGCGGTGTCGGTCCGGGCTCCGCCCTGCTGGCCGTCATGGCGGCGATGAAGTTTCTCGAGACGCGCCGCAGGCGCGACCAGTTCGTGCTGCTGTTTATCGCGATCTTCCTGACAATGTCAGCGCTGCTGCGCGAGCAGTACCTCTGGTCGCTGCCGTTTTTAGTCGTATCGCTGATGGTGACGCTGACGGCCTGGCTGCAGATGTCGGCCGACAGCACGGCCGGCATTCGCCAGAGCGCGGCCACCGGTGGTCGAATGCTGATGTACGCAGCGCCGGTCGCAATTGCGATGTGGATCTTTTTCCCAAGGATCGCGACGCCGTTCTGGAGCGTGCCGATCGATACCGGATCCGCGATCAGCGGCCTCGACGACCAGATGTCGCCGGGCGATATCAGCTCATTGTCGCTGTCGAATGCCGTCGCGTTTCGCGTCTACTTCAAGACGGACCCGCCACCGCAGAAGGACCTGTATTGGCGCGGGCTTATACTGCCCGAGTTCAGCGGCCGCACGTGGTCGGCCAGCGACTGGGATACCGGGATAGGCGATCCACCCGATAAACAGCTTAAGGTTTACGGCGAACCCCACCACTACCAGGTCACGCTGGAGCCGACTCGCCAGCAGTGGCTGTTCGCGCTGGACATGCCGTACGACTGGGAGATGAAGAACTCCTTCATGGGCCGCCAGCAGCAGCTCCTGTCCGAACACCCCGTAGACCAGCGCGTACGCTACGACGTCGTCTCCTTTCCCGAGTATCGCGCCGGCGTAGACATAAATCCGATGTGGAGGGCCCGCTATGAACGCCTGCCATCGGACAGTAATCCACGCGCTGTAGCGCTCGCAAAGGAGATGCGCGCAGCGGCAGACAACGATCTCGCGTTTATCCGCAGCATCCTGAGGATGTTCAGCGAGGAAGCGTACTTCTACACGCTGCAGCCGCCTGCGCTAGGACGCAATCCCGTTGACCAGTTCCTGTTTGAGACCCGGCAGGGTTTCTGCGAGCACTATGCCTCTGCCTTCGCCGTCATGATGCGCGCGGCGGGTATCCCATCGCGCGTCGTGCTGGGCTACCAGGGCGGTGAGATGAATGGCGACTACATGATTGTGCGTCAGGCCGACGCGCACGCGTGGACCGAAGTCTGGATGGACGGCCTCGGCTGGCGGCGCTTCGATCCGACAGCCGCCGTCGCGCCGGAGCGCGTGGACGCCGGCCGCGCGGGCGCCGTCTTCGACGGCATCGGCGAAACCTGGGGCATGTCGGCGCCGTCCGAGTTCATCTACAACATGACGCTGACGTGGGACTCGCTGAACGCGAAGTGGAACGAGCTGGTGCTCGGTTACGGCCCGGAAAACCAGGAACGCTTCATGGAGTGGCTCGGCATGGACAACCCGGACTGGCGCAAGATGATGTTTACGCTGGTCTCACTTGTCGCCGCTTTCGTCTTCCTGATCAGCATGCTGATGCTGTATCGCAACCTGCCGCCGCGACGCGATCCTGCCGCGAGGTTGTACCGGCGCTTCGTCAAACGGTCAGGGCTCGAGCTCAAGACCGGCGAGACACCGGATGCGTTTGCGGCGCGCGCGGCGTCAGCCAGCCGGTTGCGCGAGGCCGACATTGTTGCAGTGACCCGGGCGTACCTGGCCGCCCGCTACGACCCAACCGACGAGAACAGCGTCGCTGCCCTGCAGAACGCCGTGTCAGCGGCGCGCCGGTGACTGGACCATCGCGAGTAGTCCGCCACCGACGACAAACAACGGGATCAGCACCAGCAGTACCCACTCGGGTGCATCAGAAAAGGTCGCGGCAACGCCGACGAGTGCCGGGCCAACGACGTGCGAAAATTTGGTGACCATGTTGTAGAAACCGAAGAACTCGCCGGGCTGGCCGCTCGGGATCAGGGTCGCGAAGAACGATCGGCTAAGCCCCTGCACGCCCCCCTGCACACAACCGACAACGATGGCCATCGCGTAAAACTCGCGAACGTCGGTCATGAACACGGCCAGGGTCGAGACGATCACGTAGACACTCAGCGCGAAGTAGAGGCCCTTGCGCGGTCCGAATCGGTGTCCGAAATAGCCATGAATCAACGTCGCCGGGAACCCGACGAAGTTCGTGATCAGCAGCGCCATAACCAGGTCCTGCTGACTGAAGCCGAGTCGCTGGCCGTAGTTCACGGCCATGAAAATGACCGTAAAGACGCCGCCGATGTAGAGGCAGTAGGCGACGAGGAACAAAACGACGTTTCGATACTGGCCGACGGCGATGATGGTCGACTTAAGTTCGCTGAAGGCGGTCCTGACGACACCACCGACGACCTTGAGCTGTGCTTTTGACTCAGGCACCAGCGCCAGGATCGGCAAGGCGAAGATGGCCCACCAGGCGCCGACGGTGATGAATGCGAAGCGAATGACGTCATTGGCCGTATCGAAACCGAAGCGCGACGGGTCCATCAGCATAAAGACATGCAGGCCTAGCAGAACCGCGCCGCCCAGGTAGCCGACGGCAAAGCCCATCGCGGAAACAGCGCTGTAAAACCGCGGCGCCGTAACGTCGACGATCAGGGAGTCGTAGAAAATCATTGATCCGTAATAGCCGATCAGGCCGAGCCCGTAGAACGCCAGAGCCCAGGGCCAGAGCCCTTCATCGACAAACCCGAGCGCCGCCGTAGACAGTGCGCCCAGAGTGGCCAGGATGAAAAGGAAGCGCTTGCGATAGCCGCCTGCGTCGGCGATCGTGCCGAAGATCGGCGAAAGGATACAGATCAGCGCGCTGGTGCCCGAGGTTATCCACGCGAGGCGGGCCGTCACATCGGCGCCCGATGCGCCGACGTTCCAGTAGCTGCCGAGAAACAGCGGAAACAACACGGCCAGCACCGACAGGGCAAAGGCCGAGTTGGCCCAGTCGTAGAACGCCCAGGCAAGGACCTTCCTGTCAACGAAGGCCAGGCCGCTCACATCAGTGCTCGCGCGTCTCGCGGAAGCGAATGTCCGGCCATCGCTCCTGCGTCAGGTTCAGGTTCACGCGGGTGGGCGCGACGTAGACCAGCTGCTCGCCGTGATCGAGCGCGAGGTTGTCATGCGCCTTGCGCTTGAATTCCTCCAGCATCTTGTCGTCGTCGCACTCGACCCATCGCGCCGTCGCAACGCTGACGTTCTCGAACTGGCACTCGACCTTGTATTCATCCTTGAGGCGATGCGCGACGACATCGAACTGCAGCGGGCCGACGGCGCCGAGGATCAGGTCGTTGTTGCGCATGGGTCGAAACAGCTGAGTCGCGCCTTCTTCGCAGAGCTGCGCGAGTCCTTTTTGCAGCGCCTTCAGACGCAGCGGATCCTTCAGCACGGCTCGCCGAAAGATCTCGGGCGCGAAGTTCGGGATGCCGGTGAAGCGCACGAGATCCCCTTCGGAGAAGCTGTCGCCGATGTTGATCGTGCCGTGATTGTGCAGGCCGATGATGTCACCGGCGAACGCGCTGTCCGCGTGCTGTCGATCGGATGCCAGGAACGTGATCGCATCCGGGATCTTCATGTCCTTGCCGAGGCGAACATGACTGACCTTCATTCCCTTGCGATATTCGCCCGAGCAGATGCGCATGAACGCGATGCGGTCGCGATGCCCCGGATCCATGTTTGCCTGGATCTTGAACACGAAGCCCGTCAGCTTGTCCTCGTCGGGCAAGACGGGCCGCTGCTCGCTGTCGCGCGGCTGCGGCGGCGGCGCGTGCGAGACGAATTCGTCCAGCAGCTCTCGCACACCGAAGTTCGACAGCGCGGAACCGAAAAACACCGGTGTCTGCCTGGCCGCCAGGTATTCATCAACGTCGAATTCGGGGCAGGCGCCGGTGACGAGTTCAATCTCCTCGCGAAACTGTTCGAGGTCATCGCCGAGCTCCGCCCTGGCCTCATCCGAGTCGAGGCCATCGATCACGCGATGTTCCGATGCCTTCTCCCGGCCAACGTTGCTGTACAGGTAGATCTTGTCCCGCATCAGGTGGTAGACGCCCTTCAGCCTGCTGCCCATCCCGATGGGCCACGTGATCGGGGTGCAGGCGATGCCCAGCACGGACTCGATTTCATCGAGCAGCTCGATCGGCTCCCGACCCTCCCGGTCAAGTTTGTTGATGAAGGTCATGATCGGCGTATCGCGCAGGCGACAAACCTCCATCAGCTTGATCGTTCGTTGCTCGACACCTTTGGCGCAATCGATGACCATCAGGGCCGAATCGACCGCCGTCAGCGTGCGGTACGTGTCCTCCGAGAAGTCCTCGTGGCCCGGGGTGTCCAGCAGGTTGACGACGTGCTCGGCATACGGGAACTGCATGACCGACGACGTCACCGAGATACCGCGCTGCTGTTCGAGTGCCATCCAGTCGGATGTCGCGTGGCGACTCGCCTTCCTGCCTTTGACGGTGCCGGCCAGCTGTATCGCACCTCCATACAGGAGGAGCTTCTCCGTCAGCGTCGTCTTGCCGGCATCAGGGTGAGAGATGATGGCGAACGTGCGGCGTTTTTGAACCTGTTCTGCAATTGTCGGCATAGCGGGGCCTGGTTACGAGGGCGCGCAGTGTAGCCAGATCGGGCGCGATTGGAAACGCCAATCAGGACGGTTCGTTGAGCTTCTTGGCGAAAACGCTGGCATCTTCACGTCCATCCGCGGCCTGGTAGTACGCTTTTCGGTCCGCAATCTTGTGAAAGCCCCTCTTCCGATACAGCGCGATGGCTGTCGTATTCGACGGTCGTACCTCGAGCAGGACCTGGGCAACCTCGGCGTCGCGCGCCCTGGACAGTAACTCGTCCAGCAGCTTTCGGCCCAGCCCCAATGACCGGTAAGACGGATCGATGCACAGGTTCAGGATGTGCGCCTCCCCCGCCGCGATCGACAGGATACCGTAGCCGACCACCGCCTCCTCGTGCTCGACGGCCACGCAGCTATAGCCGGCGAGCAGACAGTCGCGAAATACACCGTGACTCCACGGGAAATCGTAACTCCTACGCTCGATGTCAGAGACCTGCGACAAGTCGCCCGGCATCATGCTGCGAAGCGTCACATTGGTCTTTGGCGCCGTGGTGATCATCGTACGTGCGTCCCGCTAGCCGCCGCCGCGAGACACAGGTCCCGCCAGGACTTCGCCTTCTGGCTCGGGCTCCGCAACAGGTAAGCCGGATGATAGGTGACGACAACCGGGATCTCGTCCAGTCGGTGCACCGTCCCACGCAGCCTGCCAACCGGATCGTCCCGGCCCAGCAGCTGCTGCGCCGCAATCCGGCCGACCGCGAGGATGATTTTGGGCTGAATCAGTGCGATCTGGCGATTCAGGTGGGATCGACAGGCATCCGCCTCGTCCTGCTTCGGATCACGGTTGTTCGGCGGTCGGCATTTCAGGATGTTCGCAATGAACACGGTCTGGCGATCGAGGCTGAGCGCCTTCAACATCTCGTCCAAGAGTTTGCCGGCGCGGCCGACGAACGGCTCCCCACGCCGATCTTCCTCGGCGCCCGGCGCCTCGCCCACGATGAGCCAGTCCGCATTCCGGTTGCCAACACCGAACACCGTCTGCGTCCGAGACTGATGCAATGCGCACTGCGTGCACGAAGAGACTGCCTTTTCGAGCTGGCCCCAATCCGGCGAGTCCGGGAGCGCAGGCGCCTGCTCCGGCTGCGAGTCGTCGACCGGCGGGTCAGCCTGGTCGCGCGGCAGCCAGACGTCGATGCCGAGCGCATCGAGGTAGGCTCTTCGTTGTTGTTCGGACTGAATCATCAGGGGGTTAAGTGTGCCACGAGCGATGCCGTCGTTCACGGATGCGGCAGCTTGGCGAGCAAGGATGTGCCTGCGAGCAGCGAGTCTCCGGGCTTCGCCTCTACCTGGCTGTCGACGGGCAGGTGCAGCTCGGCGTAACGGGCAAGCCGAAGGTAGGCGCAGCGCTGGCCCTGCCCGATTCGCTCTCCGAAGCGCTTCAGCGCCTTCGGCGGCAAGCCCAGTCGGTAGCCGTCGAATTGCAGAACGACATCGTCGCCTTCATCCGTCTGCACCCAAAATGCGTTGGTTCGATAGTCGACGTTCGACTCGTCGGTCAGCGTACTCAGGTTCTTGATCATGCCCTCGACCGGGCTACGCGCCGTGTAGGTACCGAGGCTGTTGACGCGGATGCGAATGCGGATCGCCTCCCCCTGCGAGACGCCGGTCTGACTGCGTTCGATACTCTCGATGACACCGTCCACCGGGCTCACGACGCCGAGCGGCTCGGGCGGAATCGACCGCCTCGGATCGCGAAAGACGAGAATCAGCAGCACGATCAACGCGATCATCGGCAGGATTGCGAGAAGATGCACGTACGTTGCCAGCGCCCAGCTCGCAAGCAGCGACACCAGGAGCAGCGGCAGGCCTTCGGCCGCGACGAATGGATTGCGACGACCTTTCAACGGTAACCACGCTGTTCGGATACGAAGCCGCGAAAATGACGGGCTTTGCTCAACCAGTCAATACGCTATGCGGTAAAACTGCCGCCGGTGTGTGATTTTCACGTTAGAATGCGCGCGTTCTGTTGAGGTAAGCCAAACCATGCGCTATTCGGAATTCGCCTTAAACACGCTGAAGGAAGTCCCTTCCGAGGCGGAAATCGTCAGTCACCAGCTGATGCTCCGCGCAGGCCTCATCAAGCGGCTCGCGTCCGGGCTCTTCACGTGGATGCCGATCGGCGTGCGCGTGCTGCGCAAGGTCGAGGCGATCGTGCGAGAAGAAATGAACCGTGCGGGCGCGCTCGAGCTCCTGATGCCCGCCGTGCAGCCGGCAGAACTGTGGCAGGAGTCGGGACGCTGGGATCAGTACGGGCCGTTGTTGCTGCGCATGTCCGACCGACATGAGCGCGAGTTCTGCTTCGGCCCGACGCACGAGGAAGTCATCACCGACATCGCCCGCAAGGAGCTTAAGAGCTACAAGCAGCTGCCGGTCAACTACTACCAGATCCAGACGAAATTCCGCGACGAAATCCGGCCGCGTTTCGGTGTCATGCGCTCGCGCGAGTTCATCATGAAAGATGCGTACTCTTTCGATCTCGATGAGAAAGGCGTCATCAGCTCTTACGACAAGATGCACGATGCCTACGTGCGAATCTTTGAGCGCCTGGGCCTGACGTTCCGCGTCGTCGTCGCAGACAGTGGCGAGATCGGCGGTAACCGGTCGCAGGAGTTTCACGTCCTGGCAGACTCCGGTGAGGATGCCATTGCCTATTGCGACGCCGACGATTACGCATCGAACGTCGAGATGGCGGCGACACCGGAACCGGTAGGCGAACCAGCCGCGCCGCTCGAGGAGATGCAGACGATCGACACGCCGGGCGTCAAGAGCATAGAGGCCCTGTCGAAACTCCTCGGAGTCAAGGCCGACCAGACATTGAAGACGCTTGTCGTCGATGGGGATCAGGGCCCCGTTGCACTGGTATTGCGCGGCGACCACGAACTGAACGCCGTCAAAGCGCAGAGGCTCGACGGTGTTGCGTCACCGCTCAACATGGCCGACCCCGGCACCGTGTTCAAAGCCACGGGTACAGAACCCGGGTTCGCGGGACCGATCGGCCTCGACATTCCCGTGTTCTTCGACCACGCGACGGCGACGATGTCGGACTTCGTCGTCGGCGCCAACGAAAAAGACAAGCACCACACCGGCGTCAATTTCGGACGCGACCTGCCAATGCCGGACACCGTCGACCTGCGCAACGTCGTCGAGGGTGACCCGACGCCCGGCGGCAGCGGCACACTGAAGATTGCGCGCGGCATCGAGGTCGGCCACATCTTCCAGCTGGGCGACAAGTACAGCGAGGCGATGGGTGCGAAGGTGCTCGACGCAGACGGTAAAGAGCGCATCATGCAGATGGGCTGCTACGGCATCGGCATCACGCGCATCGTTGGC
>JASJBE010000152.1 GCA_030066655.1 Woeseiaceae bacterium
AATGCCTTTAGAACTTCAGGCCCGCTTCGCGGGCAGCGTCGGCCAGTGCCTTTACACGACCGTGGTAACGAAAACCGGAGCGATCAAACGCAACCGTGTCGATGCCGGCCGCTTTCGCTTTCTCCGCGATGCGTGCGCCGACGATAGCCGCAGCTTCGACGTTGCCGCCGTTCTTGATGCCCTTGCGAACCTCGGCTTCCAGCGTCGATGCAGAGACGAGTACCTGCCCGCCATCACCGGCAATCACCTGCGCGTAGATGTGGCGCGGCGTGCGGTGGATGCTCAGGCGGCTTGCGCCCAGCTCACGGATCTTGGCGCGTGCCTTCTTGGCGCGACGCAGTCGATTCTGTTTCTTGTCAAGCTTCATAACGAGTTCACTCTAAGCGTTATTTCTTCTTCGCTTCCTTGAGCACAACGCGCTCATCGGCGTAGCGAACACCCTTGCCCTTGTACGGCTCGGGCGGACGGTAGCTGCGAATATCGGCGGCAACCTGGCCGACGACCTGCTTGTCAGCACCCCTGACCAGGATCTCCGTCTGGCTCGGCGTTTCCACCGTGATGCCGGCCGGTACTTCGTGAACGACCGGGTGCGAGAAACCGAGGCTCAGGTTCAGCTTGTTACCCTGCGCCTGAGCGCGGTAACCAACGCCGACCAGCTCAAGCTTGCGTTCAAAGCCTTCCGAAACACCTTTGGCCATGTTCGCCAGCAGCGCGCGCATCGTGCCGGCAATTGCCGTCGAAAAACGCGAGCCGGAACGCGGAGCGACCTTCAGCGTGTTCTCTTCCTGCTCCAGCAGAACCTCAGAGTTCAGCTCCATCGACAGCTCGCCTTTGCCACCCTTGAGGGTGACAACGTTGCCGTCCTGCTTGAACTCGACGCCTTTCGGCAGCTCAACCGGTGCTTTTGCAACTCGTGACATAGTTAGTACTCGTTAAATCGTGCGAAGCATCAGGAAACGATGCAGATAACTTCGCCGCCAATTCCCTTGTTACGTGCCTCGCGATCGCTCATTACGCCTGCAGACGTCGAGACGATGGCAACACCAAGACCACCCAGCACTTTCGGCAGGTCGTCCTTACCTTTGAAAATACGCAGGCCCGGACGGCTCGCGCGCTGGATGCGCTCGATTACCGGCTCACCCTCAAAGTATTTCAGTTCAATCGTCAGGCTCTTTTCAGCGCCTTCACCGTCGGTGCTCCAGGACAGGATGTAGCCCTCGTCCTCGAGAACGCGTGCGATAGCTTCTTTTGCCTTCGATGCCGGCATCGTAACGGCGGTCTTGCGAGCACCCTGGCCGTTGCGGATGCGTGTCAGCATGTCGGAGATAGGATCGGTCATCATGATGCGTTACTCCGTTACCAGCTGGCTTTCGTCAGGCCCGGAATCTCGCCTTTCATGGCGCCTTCGCGGAGCTTGTTACGGCCGAGACCAAACTTGCGGTACACGCCGTGCGGACGACCCGTGATCGAGCAGCGCTTGCGCTGGCGCGTCGGGCTGCCATCACGCGGCAGTGAATTCAGTTTTGCCTGGGCTTCAGCGCGCTCTTCGTCGCTGCTGTTGATGTTCTTGATGATCGCCTTCAGCTTCGCGCGTTTGTCTGCCTGTCGGGCGACCAGCTTTGCGCGTTTCAGTTCACGCTGGATCATTGACTTCTTTGCCATAGTGGTAATCCGTCTCTTACTTCTTGAACGGGAAGTTGAACGCTTCCAGGAGCGCCTTGCCTTCCTCGGCGTTGCGAGCCGTCGTGGTGATCGTAATGTCGAGGCCACGCAGCGCGTCGATTTCGTCGTAGTTGATTTCCGGGAAGATGATCTGCTCGGAAACACCCATGCTGTAGTTACCCTGCTTATCGAAGGACTTCGGGTTCAGGCCACGGAAGTCGCGGATACGCGGAATAGCGATATTCACCAGGCGATCCAGGAACTCGTACATGCGCTCACGACGCAGCGTGACCTTGCAGCCGATCGGCATGCCGTCGCGGATCTTGAAGCCCGCCACAGACTTGCGCGCCAGCGTGGTCACGACGTGCTGACCCGCGATCTTCTCGAGGTCTCCACGTGCGTTTTCCAGCACCTTCTTGTCAGCAACCGCTTCACCAACACCCATGTTCAGGGTGATCTTCGTGATCTTCGGCACTTCCATCGGATTCGCCAGGCCAAGCTTCGACTGGAGTTCGCCAGCCAGCTCTTTCTGGAATTTTTCCTGCAATCTCGCCATTGTCTTGATCGTCCTTAAATATCAACCACGTCGCCGGTGCCCTTGAAGAAGCGCACCTTGCTGCCGTCGTCTTCGGTGCGAATGCCAACGCGCTCGCCCTTCTTCGACTTGGGGTTGAAAACCAGTACGTTCGACCCTTCGATCGGCATAGCCTGATCGATGATGCCGCCAGGCTCGCCCGCGTTCGGGTTGCCCTTCACGTGTTTCTTCGCGATGTTGATGCCTTCGACCAGCAGCCGGCCATCCTGGTGTACTTCCAGGACCGTGCCGCGACGACCTTTGTCTTTCCCGGTCGTTACGATGACTTCATCGCCCTTACGAATCTTGTTCATTACCTAAACCTCCGAACCCTTACAGGACTTCAGGAGCCAGAGAAATAATCTTCATGAACTGGTTGGTACGCAGTTCACGAGTTACCGGGCCAAAGATACGAGTACCGATCGGCTCGAGGCGCGCATTCAGCAGAACCGCTGCGTTGCCGTCGAAGCGGATCAGGGAACCGTCCTTGCGACGTACACCTTTACGTGTACGAACGACAACGGCGTTATAGACCTCGCCTTTCTTGACCTTGCCACGCGGGATCGCGTCCTTGACGCTTACCTTGATGACGTCGCCGACACCGGCGTAACGGCGCTTGGATCCACCCAGCACCTTGATGCACTGAACGCGACGGGCACCTGAGTTGTCTGCTGCGTCCAGAACTGTCTGCATCTGAATCATGACTGCGTCCCTGTGTGTTTACTTGCCTGCCGAACGTTCGACGACGTTAACGACCTGCCAGGATTTGTTCTTACTGATCGGGCGGCACTCCGCAATCGCGACGCGATCGCCCGTCTTGCACTCGTTGGCGGCATCGTGAGCCAGCACCTTCGTGGTACGGCGAATGAACTTGCCGTAAACCGGGTGACGGATCAGGCGCTCGATCGCGACCGAGACGGTGTTGTCCATCTTGTCGCTGACGACGCGGCCGACGACGGTGCGCTGTTTCTTAGCTTCTTCGCTCATGCTTCTTCACCTGCCGCACGCTGTTTCTCATTGAGAATGGTTTTCACGCGTGCAATGTCCTTACGTACACGGCTGTGCTGGTGGTTCTGCTCCAGCTCGCCCGTGGCGGCCTGCATACGCAGGTTGAACTGTTCACGACGCAGCTCAACAAGCTCCGCGGAGAGTTCTTCTACCGATTTGTCCCGTAGCTCTGCAGCACTCATCACATCACCTGCCGGCTAACGAAGGCGGTCGGGAACGGGAGCTTTGCCGCTGCGAGGCGAAACGCTTCGCGCGCAATCTCTTCCGAGACACCTTCCATTTCATACAAAACCCGGCCCGGCTGAATCTGGCATACCCAGTATTCAACGTTGCCTTTACCTTTACCCTGACGCACTTCCAGCGGCTTCTTCGTGATCGGCTTGTCCGGGAACACGCGGATCCAGATTTTTCCGCCACGCTTGATGTGACGCGTCATGGCACGACGAGCCGCCTCAATCTGGCGAGCCGTCATCCGGCCGCGACCCGTTGCCTTCAGGCCGAACTGGCCGAATGCCACGGTGCTGCCGCGCTGCGCGAGGCCGCGATTGCGGCTCTTCATCTGCTTGCGGAACTTGGTACGTTTTGGCTGTAGCATTTTCTAAAACCTCTTAGCCGCGAGCCGCTTCAGTGGCTTCCTGGGCGGCCGGTTCCGGACGCTCAAAGACTTCACCCTTGAAGATCCAGACCTTGACGCCGATGACGCCGTAAGTCGTATTCGCTTCCGCCGTGCCGTAGTCGATGTCAGCGCGCAGCGTGTGCAGCGGCACGCGACCTTCGCGGTACCACTCGGAGCGTGCGATTTCTGCACCGTTCAGGCGACCGCCGACCTTGACCTTGATGCCTTCAGCGCCAACACGCATCGTGTTGGTGACCGAGCGCTTCATGGCGCGGCGGAACATGACGCGACGCTCGAGCTGCTGTGCGATGCCTTCGGCAACCAGCTGGGCGTCCAGCTCCGGCTTGCGGATCTCGTTGATGTTGATGCGCACGTCGTTGATGTGCATGCCAATCATGTTCGAGACTTCGGAGCGCAGCTTCTCGATGTCTTCGCCTTTCTTGCCGATCACGATGCCCGGACGTGCCGTATGAATCGTGATGTTGACCTTCTTGGCCGGACGCTCGATCGCGATACGGCTGACGGACGCGTCCTTCAGCTTTTTCTTGATGAACGACCGCAGATCGAAATCAGACTTGATGTAGTCCGGGTACGTCTTGCTGTCGGCGTACCACTTCGAATCCCAGTCCTTGACGATGCCAAGGCGAATACCGTTCGGATGTACTTTCTGACCCATGATTACTCGTCCGCCACGCGAATCGTGATGTGGCTGTTACGTTTAATGATGCGAGCGCCACGGCCTTTCGCGCGAGCGCGGAAGCGACGGAATGACGGCGCCTCGTTAACTTCAATCGTCGAGACTTTCAGCTCGTCGATATCGGCACCGTGGTTGTGCTCGGCATTGGCAATCGCGGACTCAAGCACTTTCTTGACGATGCGAGCGCTCTTTTTCGGCGTGAAGCTGAGCGTGCGCAGTGCTTCGTCCACGGACTTACCGCGAATAACGTCTGCGACCAGGCGGCATTTCTGCGGAGAAATGCGCGCATAACGAAGTGTTGCTGCAACCTGCATGATGAACCCCTCGCTTACTTGGTCTTGCGATCACCGGAGTGACCGCGGAATGTGCGGGTCAGGGCAAACTCACCGAGTTTGTGACCCACCATGTTTTCGGAAATCAGGATCGGCACATGCTGACGGCCGTTGTGTACGGCAATCGTCAGGCCAACCA
>JASJBE010000153.1 GCA_030066655.1 Woeseiaceae bacterium
GGGCGCTTCCCGCACCCGTCACCGCAGGTCCTCGTCATTCCTACCAATAGCTGGGGCAATTCGCCGGTCCCGTTCGGTCGCGTGCTTCGCGACGGCGGCGAGTCGATCGAGCTGTTCGTTAACACCGCGCGGCCAATCGACGAGTTTCGCGAAGACTGGACCGCGACGCATGAATTCAGTCACCTGATGCTGCCCTACGTGACGATCCGGCAGCGCTGGGTTTCCGAGGGTTTCGCCCAGTACTACCAGAATGTGCTGCTTGCCCGTGCCGGGGTTTACGACCCGCAGACCGCCTGGCAGAAGCTTTACGAAGGCTTCGAACGTGGTCGAGCGTCCCGGCCGGATCTGTCGCCGAATACCGCGTCACGCAACCGCGCGAACGGATCGCTGATGAAAATCTATTGGAGCGGCGCGGCGCTGTTCATGAAGGCCGACGTCGAGCTCAGGCGTCGTTCTGACGGAGCGGAGTCGCTGGACAGCGTCCTGGACGATCTGCAGCGATGTTGCCTGCCTTCATTGCGCGTATGGACAGCAGAGGAGCTCTTTCGCAAGCTCGACACGCTGGTAGACGAGCCGCTGTTTATGTCGTTATACCGTCTTTACGCCGACGCGCCGGGTTTTCCGGACTATCTCCAAACTTTCGATGCGCTGGGGCTCTCCGTCAGGCGGGACATCGTCTACCTGGACAATGACGCTGCACTCGCCGAACTCAGGGACGAGATTACGTCAAAACCGGTTTCGGCCGGGCCTTCTGCGTCCGGCAGCAATAAAGCGCCTGCAGTGCGGTAATATTAGGTGGGGGAACGGCGCGCCCTGCGCGCCGCTTGTCATACAGATGCGGGGGTTAGCATCGATGTCACAGAGCAGTCTTGCGGTCGATGTCAGCAAGGTCGATGGTTCACGCCGCGATCAGCTGGCCGATAGCGTGGCGATCGAGGAGCCGCTGGAGATACGGCTCGGCTACTCGACTGAGGACGGGCGCGCGTCCAAGAGCCTGTCGATCACGATGCGAACGCCGGGTGACGATTTCGAACTCGCCGCGGGCTTCCTCGTCTCGGAATCCATCATCCGGAGCGGCAAAGACATCCTGTCGATCGAGTACTGCGGCAAACCTGCGCCCGATAGCGGGCTGAACAATGTCGTCAGGGTCGAGCTTGCCGGCTCGGTTACGGTCGACACCAGCCGCCTGCAACGTCATTTCTATACAACGTCGAGCTGCGGCGTCTGTGGCAAAGCCTCGCTCGAGGCGCTCGAGACGGCCGGTATGACCCCGCTCACAACCAACACGTCGACATTTTCGCGGCAGGTGCTGAGCGACATGCCGGACCGCCTGCGCGCGCAACAGGATGTCTTCGAACAGACCGGTGGCCTGCACGCGGCGGCTGCCTTCACGACAAACGGTGAGATCGTCTGCCTGCGTGAAGACGTGGGACGCCATAACGCGGTCGACAAGGTGGTCGGTCGGCTGTTGCTCGACGATCAGCTGCCGGCGGGCCAGCTCGGGCTCATCGTGTCGGGTCGTGCAAGCTTCGAACTGATGCAGAAAGCCTTGTGCGCCGGTATGCCGCTGCTCGCCGCCATCAGCGCGCCCTCCAGTCTCGCCGTCAAACTCGCCAGGGATTTCGATATGTCGCTGGTCGGCTTCCTGCGCGGCTCTAGGTTCAACGTTTATGCCGGCGATCAAAGGGTGTCAGACGCATGAGCCCGCGCGACAGGGAACTCGCCGTTGCGATTATCGAGTCGTTCGACTCGAAACCGGAGATGCTGATCCAGTTGTTGCACGGCTTTGTCGACAAGTTCGGATACGTGTCCGAGGCAGCGATACGCCTCATTGCCGACGAGCTCAACCTGTCGCGCGCAGACGTCCACGGTGTCGTCAGCTACTACCACGACTTTCGCACCGAAAAACCCGGCCGGCACATCGTGAAGATCTGCCAGGCTGAGGCCTGCCAGGCGATGGGCAGTCGCAAGCTCACAGAACACGTCGAGCGCCGTCTCGGCGTCGAGCTGCACCAGGACAGCGAGGCCGTCTCGCTGCAGCCCGTTTACTGCCTGGGCAACTGCGCGTGCGCACCGGCCGTGATGATCGACGGCAAGACCTGGGGTCGCGTGACCTCCGAGAGATTCGACGCATTGATCGAACAGGAACTCAACACATGACCGTCCGCGTGTACGTGCCGAGAGAGACGACCGCCGCGTCGGTCGGGGCGGAAGCCGTCGCCCTCGAGATAGCACGCGTCGCCAAGCGTCGTGGCGACATCGTTCGTCTCGTTCGCAACGGGTCCTGGGGCGCCAGCTGGCTCGAACCCATGGTCGAAGTCGAGTTCGACGACCAGCGGATTGCCTACGGCAATATCGACGTTAACGACATTGAGAGCCTGTTCGACGCTGGATTCTTGAGCGGCGCTGACCATCCGAAACGAATCGGGCCAACAGCGGAGATTCCCTACCTCGCCAACCAGGATCGCTGGACATTTTTCCGCTGCGGTCTCGCCGAATCCCTATCGCTGGAAGACTTCCGGTCCCGCGGGGGCTTTGCCGGCCTCGAAGCGGCCTTCTCCGACGGCAGCGAGAGGGTCATCGAGAAGGTCACCGAGTCCGGACTGCGCGGCCGCGGCGGCGCGGGCTTTCCAACCGGCATCAAGTGGCAGACCGTCGCGAACACGCAAGCAGATCAGAAGTACATCGCCTGCAATGCCGACGAAGGCGACAGCGGCACCTTCTCGGATCGCATGTTGATGGAGGGCGATCCGTTTGGATTGATCGAAGGCATGCTGATCGCAGGCTTCGCCGTCGGCGCCACTAAGGGGTATATCTACCTGCGCTCCGAGTACCCGATGACCCAGCGCATCCTCGACAAGGCCGTCGACGTGGCCAGGGACGCGGGCTGGCTGGGCAACAACATCCAGGGCTCGGGCTTCGATTTCGACATAGACATACACCTGGGTGCCGGCTCCTACGTGTGCGGCGAAGAGACGGCGATGCTCGAGAGCCTCGAGGGCAAACGCGGCATCGTTCGGTCAAAGCCGCCATTACCTGCGATCAGCGGTCTGTTTGGCGCCCCGACGGTCGTCAACAACATTGTCACGCTGGCGTCGGTTGCGAACATTCTGCGACTCGGCCCGGACAGGCACGCCGATCTCGGCGTCGGACGATCGCTGGGCACGCTTGCGTTCCAGCTGTCCGGCAACGTGAAGCGCGGCGGCCTCGTGGAGAAAGCGTTCGGCGTGTCGGTCAGGCAACTGATCGATGACTTCGGCGGCGGCACCGCAACGGGCCGTCCGGTCACGGCCGTACAGGTCGGCGGACCGCTGGGCGCCTACCTGTCCGATGCGCAGCTGGACACGCCGCTCGACTACGAGGCCTTTGCCGACATCGGCGCGATGATTGGCCACGGCGGCATCGTTGTCTTCGACGACAGCGTCGACATGGCCGAACAGGCGCAGTTTTCGATGGAGTTCTGCGCCCTGGAATCCTGCGGCAAGTGCACGCCCTGCCGAATTGGCTCGCAGCGAGGCAGCGAACTGATCGGAAAGATCCGATCCGGAGACAACGGCGCAGATCACGAGGCCCTGTTGCTCGAACTCTGCGACACGATGGAGCAGGCATCACTGTGCGCGATGGGCGGCATGACGCCGCACCCGGTCAGGAGCGCGCTGCAGCATTTCCCACAGCATTTCCGGCGTCAGGCCGAGGGGAAGACATGAACAAAGTCAGACAGACGGACCACGGCACACCGAGAAGCACAACGGACCGCTGGGTCGACATCGAGATCGACGGCATGCCGACATCGATACCGGAAGGGACCAGCGTACTTCGCGCTGCCTCGGAAGCGGGCGTCAACATCCCGAAGCTCTGTGCGACCGACAGCCTGGAACCCTTCGGGTCCTGCCGCATGTGCCTCGTCGAGATCGAGGGGCGAAAAGGCTACCCGGCATCCTGTTCGACGCCCGTCGAAGCGGGCATGAAGATCAGGACGCAGACTGAGGCCCTGGCGAAGCTGCGCCGAAACGTCATGGAGCTGTACATCTCCGACCATCCGCTGGACTGCCTGACCTGTTCGGCCAACGGTGACTGTGAGCTGCAGGATGTGGCCGGCGCGGTCGGACTGCGTGACGTGCGCTACGGCTTCGACGGCAAGAACCACCTGGAGGCTCACGTCGATACCAGCAACCCGTATTTTCAGTTCGATGCGAGCAAGTGCATCGTCTGCTCGCGATGCGTCCGCGCCTGCGACGAGGTGCAGGGCACGTTCGCCCTGACGATCGAGGGCCGCGGCTTTGACTCAAAGGTATCGGCCGGTATCAGCGAAGACTTCTTCGATTCCGAGTGTGTGTCCTGCGGCGCCTGTGTCCAGGCCTGCCCCACGGCCACGCTGATGGAGAAGAGTGTCGTCGAACACGGCCAGCCGGAACACAAGGTACTGACGACCTGCGCCTATTGCGGCGTCGGCTGCTCGTTCCAGGCCGAGATGAAGGGCGACAAGGTCGTTCGCATGACGCCGCACAAGGACGGCCAGGCCAATCGCGGCCACTCTTGCGTCAAGGGTCGATTCGCGTGGGGCTATGCGTCGCACAAGGACCGCGTCCTGAACCCGATGATTCGCAAAAGCACCAGTGACCGTTGGCAGGAGGTCAGCTGGGACGAGGCGCTGTCATTCGCCGCCGAGCGCTTCAGATCGATTCGCGAGCAGCACGGCCAGAAGTCGGTCGGCGGGATCACGTCGTCACGTTGCACGAATGAAGAAGTGTTCGTCGTGCAGAAACTCGTGCGCACCGCTTTCGGAAACAACAACGTCGATACCTGCGCGCGCGTCTGCCATTCGCCGACGGGCTACGGGCTGAAACAGACACTCGGCACATCGGCCGGTACGCAGCCGTTCGAGTCTGTCATGGATGCCGATGTCATCGTCGTTATCGGCGCCAACCCCACCGAAGGTCACCCGGTGTTTGCGTCTCGGATGAAGCGCAGGCTGAGGCAGGGCGCGAAGTTGATCGTCATCGACCCGCGGCGAATCGGTCTTGTCCGATCGGCTCGCATCGAGGCGGACATTCACCTGCCGCTGCAGCCCGGCACCAACGTGCCGATTATCAACGCGCTGGCCTATGTCGTCGTCGAGGAAGGCCTCCTCGACGAGGACTACGTCAGGGAACGTTGCGATACGGAGTCCTTCGAGGCCTGGAAGGCATCGATCATGCGCCCGGAGAATTCGCCGGAGGCCATGGCCGACATCGCCGGTGTGTCTGCCGGGGACATCCGCGCCGCGGCGAGGATGTACGGCAGCGCCGAACGCTCGGCGATTTACTACGGACTGGGTGTCACCGAGCACAGCCAGGGATCGACGATGGTCATGGGCATGGCCAATCTCGCGATGGCAACGGGCAACCTGGGATTCTCCGGTTGCGGAGTGAATCCGCTGCGCGGACAAAACAACGTGCAGGGATCGTGTGACATGGGCTCCTTTCCCCACGAGCTGGCCGGCTATCGACCGGTCCAGGACGATACGGTTCGACAGAGCTTCGAGGCACACTGGAACGTTACGCTGGATCCGGTGCCGGGTTATCGCATCCCGAATATGCTGGACGCCGCCTGCGCAGGTGACTTCAAGGGCATCTACATCCAGGGCGAGGACATCGCACAGTCGGATCCGAACACGACGCACGTCGAAGCCGCGCTCCGGGCGATGGAATGTGTCGTCGTGCAGGACCTGTTTCTCAACGAGACGGCCAAGTTTGCGCACGTCTTCCTGCCCGGCACGTCGTTCCTCGAGAAGGACGGCACGTTCATCAACGCCGAGCGGCGAATCAACCGCGTCAGGCCGGTCATGCCGCCGGCGCAAGGCATGGACGAATGGCGCATCACGCAGGAACTGGCTCGCAAACTCGGTTACCCGATGAGCTATTCGTCGGCTGCCGACATCATGGACGAGATCGCGGAGCTCACGCCGACCTTCGCAGGCGTCAGCTTCGACTTCCTTGATTCAGTCGGCAGTGTGCAGTGGCCGTGCAACGAGGCGGCACCGATGGGAACGCCGATCATGCACATCGACCAGTTCGTCCGGGGCAAGGGGCTGTTCGTTGAGACCGATTACGTCCCCACCGATGAGCGCAGCAACCGCCGCTTCCCGCTGCTGCTGACGACGGGCCGCATCCTGAGCCAGTACAACGTCGGGGCGCAGACCCGGCGCACCGACAACAATCGCTGGCATTCGGAAGACGTGCTGGAAATCCATCCTTCAGACGCCGAGCTGCGTGGTATTCGGCAAGGGGATCTCGTTTCCCTTGCCAGCCGCAAGGGTGACATCACGCTTCACGCGGACATCACCGAGCGCGTCAAACCCGGCGTCGTTTACACGACCTTCCACAATCCCGAGACGGGTGCCAACGTTGTGACGACGGAACACAGCGACTGGGCAACGAACTGCCCCGAGTACAAGGTAACGGCCGTGCAGGTGACGCCGGCCTCGCACCGGTCAAGCTGGCAGGAAGAATTCAGGCAGCGCCAGCTCACACAGGCGGAATTGGCGGAGTAAGCCGACCGGCTTACTCACCTTTGGCGCGGGGGCTCCTCTTCTCGCGCTTCTTTTTCTCTCGCTTTTTCGGCGGCGGTGGCGCCTTGCCCTCGAACAGCCAGTGCTCCATGGGCTTCTGGACGAATTTTGGGAACAGCACGAAAGCGGCTATCAGCAGAGCGAGACCATAGGGCGGCTGCCACTGGATTACCCAAACCGGCCAGATGAACGCCAGGCCCATGTTGATAAACGTGTAGATAATGAATTCGATGATGAAGCCCACCAGCTCGGCGCTCATGACGTCTATCCGTGTCAGCTGCGGAATGTCGTCGAACAGGATGTCGTTGATTTCGAAATACAGGAACGCAACGGCGAAGCCGACCGCGTACAGGCCGCCACCGCGTGACTCCCAGACTTTTCGGAACCAACCCCGAAACACGCCGTGTGCCTGGTCGGGAATGCCGCCCTTTCGGGTCAGCTCCTCACGTCCCCTGCGACTGACCGCCGCAACGCGCTCGCCCAATCGCGGCTTCGCCGGCGGTGTCTCAGGCGCCTCTTCGCTCATGGATCGGTATCAGTCTGCTTTGATCTTCGCGAACTTCGTGCCTTCCAGCGTCAGGTTGTACATCAGTCCCTTCGAACCGAAGATAAATCCGACCACGGGATCACGAACGTTGTTGGTGTCGATCGACCCGCCAGCGCCAATGTCAATCAGCGCGACGGAGCCGTCGACACCGACTTTCCAGCCGCTGCTGTTTTGAAACTTCCGCAGGGCGTCCTGCGTCATGAAGGCGATGATGATGGACTTCGCCTGCGCCCCTAACTGGAAACCGATAGAACCACTCGTCGTGCTGTAGTAGTCGACGGTCTTGCCGCCGACTCGCAACGCGCCTTCGCCGTATTCACCACCGACACCGACGCCGACTTTAACGACACGCGGAAAGATCAGGTAGCCGGCGGCCTGGGACAGGAACACCTCAGAACCGTCTATCTGTTCGTGAAAGGTCTTGATGGCTTCATTCGAACGCTCCTCAATCTTGGCGGCCGATGAGGCGAAGACATTGGCAGACAGCGCCAGCGCGATGCCGGCAAGCAGGAATTTGAGCTTCATTTCTGAACTCCAATAAAAATCGGCCCGAGTGGGCGAAGTGGGTGAATGATAGCCGACAAGGCTAAGCGCTGCAGCTGAACGGCCCGTGAACAAAGTTGCAACACGGGTCCGCGCTTTACTCTGAATCATCCGCTCTCTATGCTGCTCGCCCCTGATCCCGCCCGCCGGCATTCCTGATGGCCCATTCCAAACGTTTCGTGCTGACGCTCGGTCTGCTGACCGGCATCGCCGCGTTGACGGTCGATTTGAGTCTGCCGGCCATCCCGGCGATGGCGGAGTCGCTGGCCACGAGCCTCAGCAAGGGCCAGCAGATTGTCGGCATCTTTATCGCGGGCATGGCCTGCGGGCAGATTCCGGCGGGACTGCTGAGCGACAGGCTCGGGCGCCTGCCCGTGCTCTACATCGGCATGTCAGTGTTCGCCGTCGGAGCGTTTGCTGGCGCTCTCGCGAACAGCATTGACGTGCTGCTGGCGGCGCGTTTCGTCCAGGGCATGGGCGCCGCGTCAGGGCTTGTTGTTGCGCGTGCAATCGTGCGTGACGTCGCGGACGGCAAGGACGCTGCTCGCCTGATGTCGTTGCTGACGATGATCTTCACCGCCGCCCCGGTCATCGCCCCGACGCTCGGCGCCGTGCTGGTCGCGGCATTCGGCTGGCGTGCGCCGTTTTACGGCATCGCGTTGTGCAGCCTGCTGATCCTTGTGGCCATTCGATCGAATCTCCACGAGACGCACGTTCCGAACCCTGAGGGTCACCCGTTGCGGCAGCTGCAGCGCAGCACCGCTGAGTTTTTCAGTCATCGACAGAGCATCTTCGCCCTGCTGATCATCGTCGCCGCGCCGGCCGGGTTCATGTCTGTCATCACGATCGCCGCGGCGCTGACGACCGAAACCTATGGCTTCTCGCTCGAGGCTTTCGGCCTGATCTTCGCCATGCTCGGCGTGTCGATTTTGCTGGGCTCGTCGTTCAATCGCTTGCTGGTCAATCGATTCGAGCCCGCACAAATGCTGGGGCTGGCCGCCGCCCTCGTCGCCGTCA
>JASJBE010000003.1 GCA_030066655.1 Woeseiaceae bacterium
GTCGACAGGGCAGCGCAAAGAGCCTCATCGGGCGATATGCGATGTCGCGAGCGCCAGGGTCAACATAGCCCGGCCCGGCCTGCTATATTCGGCCACACGGGGCTACTTCCGTTCGCGGAAATATTTGAGACTGAGCCGACTGAACGAGCCGTCAAGACTCCCGCTGGTGCTATAAGAACAGAGCTGATGCCTAGCGGCGTCGCCCATAAGAATAAAGAGCCACCGAGGCTGAACTGATGGATCTTGCGACAATCGCCATTCTGGCCGTCCTTTTCCTCGCGTACGCGCTGGTCTCGCGCAAACTCGAGGGCACCATCCTGACCGCGCCCCTGCTCTTTGTCGCTTTCGGATTCCTCGCGGGCACCGGCGGTTTCAGCTTCGCTGCCATAGACGTCGGGCATTCCGCGATTCACCTCATTGCCGAATTGACGCTGATTCTCGTTCTGTTCGCCGACGCAGCGCGTATCGATCTCCGCAGCGTGCGCGCGGATCACAACCTGCCTGTGCGGATGCTGGTGCTCGGGCTGCCACTCGCCATCGTGACCGGCACGTTCGTCGCGGCCGCGATGTTCCCGGCGTTCTCGATCTGGGAGGCGGCGCTGCTGGCAGCGCTGCTGGCGCCGACCGACGCGGCGCTGGGTCAGTCCGTCGTTGCCGCAAAGGCGGTACCGCTTAGAATCCGGCAGGCCATCAACATCGAGAGCGGCCTGAACGATGGCTTCGTGCTGCCAGCCGTATTACTCCTTGCCGCCCTGGCCGGCGCTGCTCACGGTGCGTCGACAGAGGCCGGTGACTGGCTTCGCTTCGGTGTGATGCAGGTGACGCTCGGCCCGATTGTTGGAGTGATCATAGGCTTCGTTGGGGCCCGGGCACTTGACGAGGCCGCCGAACGCGGCTGGGCGACGGTGGCCTTCCAGGGCATTGGCATCCTGTCGGTCTCGGTGCTGGCTTTCGTGCTAGCAGAGCTCGTCGGCGGTAACGGCTTTATCTCCGCCTTCGTCGGCGGCCTGGTGTTCGGCAACGCGCTGCGCCACCCCTGTGACTACCTGTTCGAGTTCATGGAGAGTGAGGGGCAGTTATTGATGCTCGTCACTTTCCTCATTTTCGGTGCCGCGCTGTTGCCTGAGGGCCTTCAATACATGGATGTCATGTTCGTCGTCTATGGTGTGTTGAGTCTAACGCTCATCCGCATGGTCCCTATTGCTCTATCCCTGATTGGCTCCGGCATTCGGCTACCCACATTCCTGTTTCTCGGCTGGTTCGGCCCGCGCGGGCTGGCGTCGATCCTGTTTGTCCTGCTGATCCTCGAGGAGGCCGATGTTCCTCACCAGTCAGAGTTGCTCGCCATCACAGTAATCACCGTTGCCTTGAGTGTGGTATTCCACGGCATCTCTGCCGCGCCGCTGGCCAACGCCTATGGTCGGATGACAGGGCGAATGGGCGAATGCGAGGAAATGCGAGAAGTGTCCGACATTCCGCTCAGGAGCGGGCCGTCAGTTTCAGAAAATCCGGAGTCTTGATTCATGAAAGCACTGCCACTGTTTGATTTCGCCGACCTCGAGGACCGCAAGCCGCAGTACGCGCTGGTGGCCGATGTCGACCTGGTCGTTACCCGCTACGACGATGAGGTCAGCGTGCTGTACGGACGTTGCGCGCATCGTGGTGCGCTGATGTCTGACGGTCATATCGATGGCGACAACATCATCTGTGGCGTGCACGGCTGGGACTATCGGCTGGATACCGGCGTCAGTGAATACAACAATTCGGAAGTCCTGCCCAAGTTCAATGCGTGGATAGAGGACGGCAAGGTCTTCGTCGATGAGGAAGAGATTGCGGCCTGGGCGAGGCGGCATCCGCAACCCTACAATCGCGATGCTTACCAGGGCCTGTACCAGGATCCGATTGGCACCGCCGACGAGCCTCACGTCAAGCTCATTCGCAAGCTCGCCGACGAGGGCTTAAGTAAGCTCGGGCATCACGGCCCGTCGTCGGCAATGGGCGTACCGCGCGGCAAGCTTCCGACGTGGGATGACCTGCAGTTCGTCGTCGGCCAGCTGCATAAGCTCCCGCTGCTGGATGATGAGCCTGTTGGCACCGACATCGTCATCGGTCCCAATGCGAACAAGCCCCTGCGCCTCGACATACCGCTGTTCGTGTCGGATATGAGCTTCGGTGCGCTGTCCGAAGAGGCGAAAGTGGCACTGTCGAAAGGTGCAGAGCTCGCCGGCACCGGCATCTGTTCCGGCGAGGGCGGCATGCTTCCGGAGGAACAGGCGTCTAACTCACGCTACTTCTATGAACTGGCGTCGGCGAGGTTCGGGTTCTCCTGGGACAAGGTCCAGAAGACCCAGGCCTTCCATTTCAAGGGCGGCCAGGGCGCAAAAACCGGGACCGGCGGGCATCTCCCCGGTAACAAGGTGCAAGGCAAGATTGCCGAGGTTCGAGAGCTTCCCGAGGGCCAGTCGGCAATCTCGCCGGCGCGATTCCCCGAGTGGGAGACGCTGAGCCAGTTCAAGGACTTCACGGCCGAGGTGCGCGAAAACACCGGTGGCATTCCGGTCGGCTTTAAACTGTCGGCGCAGCACATCGAGAAAGATATCGACGCGGCTCTGGAGGTTGGCGTCGATTACATTATCCTCGACGGTCGTGGAGGTGGCACCGGCGCCGCGCCGCTGATATTTCGCGACAACATCTCCGTGCCGACGATCCCGGCGCTCGCGCGTGCACGCCGGCACCTGGACACTTGTGAGGCCGCGGGCATCACGCTGATCATCACCGGCGGCCTGAGAACGCCGGCCGACTTCGCCAAGGCAATGGCGCTGGGCGCCGACGGCATCGCGGTTTCGAACGCGGCGATCCAGGCGATCGGTTGTCTCGGCATGCGGGCCTGTCACACAAACAACTGCCCGGTCGGCATCGCGACGCAAAAACAGCACCTTCGCGATCGTCTGCCGGTGGACATCGCGGCCGAGCGTCTCGCTCGCTTCTTCACTTCGGCCGTCGAGCTGATGACTGTCGTCGCGCGTGCGGCCGGACACCGACACCTGTCGGAGTTCAGTATCGACGACCTGACGTCGTTCAAGTCCGACATGTGCGAGTTGACCGGCGTTGCCTACGGCGGCGTCGGAGGGCGGTAGCATGGCTGACGCCAAGTTCCCCGATCTCGACCCGGCTGCGTTTGATACGACGCGCCGCGCTCTCCACGCCTATTCGAAAGTCGCCGGCGCCTGGGCGAAAGCGACGCGGAAAAAACGCAAGCACTGGTGGCACGCCAGCCTGCGTCCGTCCCTTTACGGCATGACGACGGGCGTCATCTATGGCGACACGGATTTCGAGATCGAGCTGAACCTGGCGCAGAGCTGCGTGGAAGTTCGTACCTGCTCATCGATGCATCGCGAGCAGCTTTCCGGACAATCGAGCGCCGAGCTCGCGGAGACGATACGCAACACGCTGTTTGCGTCTGGCGTCGACCGGGGTCTGACACCGCCTGACGATGTCGAATCCGACAACAAGCATCCCGACTACTCACCCAGACAAGCGAGTCTCATGCACCAGGCCATCGGATCGATCGCGTCGGCGCTAGAGGACTTTCGCTCAGGGATTCGCGAGGAGAAGAGCCCGATCCAGATCTGGCCGCATCATTTCGACGTATCGATGATCTGGCTGCCGGGCACGAAGGTGCCGGGCCAGGACCCCGCGAACGAAGAGTATGCGGACAAGCAGATGAACTTCGGTTTCGTGTTTGGCGATGAAGGCATCCCGGAACCGTACTTCTACGTCACCGCGTATCCGCTTCCCGACGAGATGACCGCCGTCGAACTGCCCAAAGGAACGTCGTGGCAAAGCGAGGGATTCAGCGGAGCCGTGGTGCTCTACAGGGACGTCGTGAAGCACGCGGACCCGGCTGCTTACCTGATGGACCTGTGGACCCGATTGATCGAGAACGGTCGGACACACATGTGTGCCTGAGGAGAGTTCGCATCAACGACGCACGCTGTCGAATAACAGGAATAGAGACTGATGAGTGAAGAAAAACTGCAATGGCACAAAGTTGCTAATGTCGATGAACTGCCGGAGGGTCGAGTAAAAACCGTGACGGCCGGCGTGCACTCGATGGCGCTGACCAACATCGACGGCGAGTTCACCGCGATGGATAACCGCTGTCCGCACCAGGGCGGACCGCTCGGCGAAGGGTCGATCGAGGTCGGTGAAGGTGGCCAGTGCTGGCTGCGCTGCCCCTGGCACGGCTGGGATTTCGATCCGAAGACCGGCCGTCCGCCAGGCGGCCACGAAGACAGCGGTCAGCGACTATTCCCGCTCAAAGTTCGCGACGACGGCATCTACGTCGGCCTTGAGCCGGACCCGGAACACGAGACGACCGTCACCGACCTGATGGCGGAGACGATGACCAACTGGGGCGTAACCAGCGTCTTCGGCATGGTCGGCCACTCCAACCTCGGCCTCGCCGATGCGCTGCGTCTGCAGGAGTCGAAGGGCAAGCTGAACTACTACGGCATTCGTCATGAAGGCGCCGCGGCGTTCGCCTGCTCGGGCTACGCGAAGCTTACGGGTAAGCCGGCGGCCTGCCTGACGATTGCGGGCCCGGGCGCCACGAACCTGATGACCGGACTTTGGGACGCCAAGGTCGACCGCGCGCCGGTGCTCGCGCTGACGGGCCAGGTCGACGTACAGGTACTCGGCCCCGGCGCGTTCCAGGAGATAGACCTGCATTCGGCGTTCGAGCCGGTGGCTCGGTTCAGCCAGACGGTCCTGCACACGTCGAAGCATGCGGAACTGATGACGCTCGCCTGCAAGAACGCCATCGTCGAGCGGGACGTCGCGCACCTTATCTTCCCGGATGACGTGCAGACGCTGCCGGCCGACGAGTCCGCGGTCGCCTCCGGGCCCGGCGGAAGGATCGCGACGCACCGAATTGCTCCAGACGATGATTCAGTCACGGCGGCACTGGAGTTGATCGGCCAGTCGAAGCGACCGATCGTCATCGTCGGCTACGGCGCGCGCGAGTCGATGGATGAGGTCATCGCACTGGCGGAACGATTGAACGCTCCGGTATTGACGACGTTCAAGGCGAAGGGCCAGATCTCGGATCATCACCCGCTGGCTGCAGGCGTGCTCGGACGATCGGGAACCCCGGTAGCGAGCTGGTTCATGAACGAATGCGATCTGATCCTCGCGTTCGGTTCTTCCTTTTCGAATCACACCGGCATCACGCCGAAGCGCCCGATCATCCAGGTCGACTTCGAGCGCATGGCGCTCGGCAAGTTCCACCGCGTCAGTGTCCCGGTCTGGGGCGAGATCGGCGTTACCTCGGGGCGCTTTGCCGATGGCCTCGGCGACGCCGGCCACACCGTCGATCAGCGAGCGGAGGTCGCGGAGCGCTGGGCGATCTGGCGGGCGGAAAAGGCGAATCGCCTCGGTGACGACCAGAGCGAAGGCGTCGCATCGGCGAACATCTTCGCCGCGTTGTCGGATGTTGCCCCGGAGGACGCGGTCATTGCCGTCGACGTCGGCAACAACACCTATTCGTTCGGGCGCTACTTCGAGTGCAAGAACCAGCGGGTGCTGATGTCGGGCTACCTTGGCTCGATCGGATTCTCGTTCCCGGCAGCGATGGGGGCGTGGGCTGCGACGCAGGACCAGGAGCAGTACAAGGGACGCAAGGTGGTCTCCGTCAGTGGCGACGGAGGTTTCGGCCAATACCTCGCCGACTTTACGACGGCCGTGAAGTACAACATGGACATCACCCACGTGCTGCTCAACAACTCGGAGCTTGGAAAAATCAGCAAAGAGCAGCGCGCCGGGGAGTGGCCGGTCTGGCAGACGAGCCTGCACAACCCGAGTTTCGCCGCATTCGCGAGGCTCTGCGGCGGGAAAGGGGTCAACGTGAAGACGGCCGATCAGTTGCCGGGGGCGCTCGAAGAGGCGCTGGCGCACGACGGGCCAGCGCTGGTCGAGATCGTGACCGATGCTGAGCTGATATAGCTAATCTGGGCTTCAGCAGCCCGGGCCGCCTGCCGTCAGAAGCTGATCTGTACCTTCAGGTAGTGGTCGACCAGCAACGCGCCGAACAGGATCGCGAGATACGTGATCGAGTACTTGAACGTTCGCATCGGCAGTACCGGGTCGTCTTTCCTGCGCATCATCTCGATGGCGAAATACAGGAAGTACGCGCCTGAGCCTACCGCGGCGACGAGGTAGATCAGGCCGCTCATGCCGATCAGGTAGGGGACGATCGTGACGACGAGCATCAGGATCGTGTACAGCAGGATGTTTAAGCGCGTGAAGTCTTCGCCGTGGGTTACCGGCAGCATCGGGATGCCGACCTTCGCATAGTCTTCCTTGCGCGCAATAGCCAGCGCCCAGAAGTGTGGCGGCGTCCACGTGAAGATGATCAGGAACAGCAGCAGCGCGGCGGCGGAGACTTCGTTCGTGACCGCGGCCCAGCCCAGCACGGGCGGTGCGGCACCGGCGGCGCCACCGATGACGATGTTCTGCGGCGTCGCACGCTTCAGCCACACCGTGTAGATGACCGCATAACCGATCAGCGACGAGAAGGTCAGTACCGCGGTCAGCGGATTCACCAGGAACCAGAGCACGAACATCGACAGCACGCAGAGGATCGTCGCGAACGTGAAAGCCGAGCGCTCACTCAGACGGCCTTCCGGCAGCGGGCGGCCGCGGGTCCTGAGCATGTGAATGTCGATGCGTGCGTCGAGCAGATGGTTGTAGACGGCTGCGGACGATGCGGCCAGGCCTATCCCCAGCGTGCCGAACACGAGCGCCTGCAGTCCCGGCCAGCCCGGCACGGAGAGGAACATGCCGACGACCGCGGTGAAGACGATCAGCATGACGACGCGAGGCTTGGTCAGCTCGTAGAAATCACGCCAGTCGGCGGAAAGATTGTGGACTACAGCATTCATGATGACGTTCTACTCAGCCGATTTGCGAAATACGCAGCAGACGCTTGATATCGGAGACCATATCTTTGGGATTCATCCCGGGCTCGAAATAGAGCACGAGATTTCCGAGAGGGTCTACAAGATAGAAGCCGCCAGCCGGCAATACATCTGGCCGTTTGTTATCGAGCAACTGGCTCAGTTCCCTATCCCGGAACGTTATGAGACCTTCATGCTCTGCACTGACAAAAAGGGTATCCGGAGCACTGTCGCCATGCAAGAAAATCCGCTCAACCCGGTCCATTTCACGGCCCAGCATCTTGCGCGACTGGCGCACCGTGTACAGCGCGTCCCGGCAAGTGTCTTCGCAGGCGGCCTCATTCGTATAAACCAGGCGCCATTTGCCGGCCGCGACGTCGTGCAGGCTGGATTCCGGCAAAGTATCGTCCAGGTTGACGATGGGCTCCAGCAGGGCGCCCTTGTTCGCACCCAGGTCGACTTCCTGACCGCCGAAATACATATAAACGGCGATGGCCATGGGGCCGAAAAAGGCCAGCGCTATCAGGAACAGCGTCAGCTTTCCTGAACTCTTCGTACTCATCTTCTCTTCCTCTTTCGCCAGAAGCGAAATATCAACAGCGCTGACAGCATCGCTGCCATCGCAAACCACTGGAACGCGTAACCGAAGTGCCGGCTGGCCGACATCTCCTCGGGCTCCCACTGTCGGACGAAGCCGTTCGGCTCCTTTTCGTCCAGCAGCAATACAAACGGCAACACGTCGCGGCCCAGCTGATCCGAGACGTCGCTCGCGACCGGATAGACCGCGTGCTTCGGCCAGTCACCGGCATCGGCGAACGGATCGCCCATGCGCATCCCCGCCCGGGGCAGACGGCCGACCCGGCCGAGCGCCGTCACGGACGCGCCGCCGAGCTGAACCTGCGACTCTATCTGGTCACGGGGGCCACGCTCGATCCAGCCACGATTAACCAGTAGCAACGGACCGTCTGCCGATACGGTGAGCGGCGTTACTACAAAGTGGCCAACTCGCCCGTCAACGATCATGTTGTCCAACAGGATCTGGCGGTCGCCGACGTATTGACCGTCGACCCGAAGCTGTTGGAACGGGCGAACCTCCATACCGTCGTAGTAGCGCTGAAACCCACCTTCGGCCGAGAACGCATCCAGCCCGGCGCGCTTGTCCAGGCCACGAGCGACCTGCCACAGCCCGAGGCTTGCGAGCATCGCGACCACGACGGTGCCGATGACGTACGGCAGCCAGTCGGTTTTGTTCGCGCTGGTGGCATTCATGCAGGTCGCTGGTCCCGATGGACGTTACAGGCCGTTAC
The DNA here is from genome assembly GCA_030066655.1 of Woeseiaceae bacterium. Taxonomy (GTDB): domain Bacteria; phylum Pseudomonadota; class Gammaproteobacteria; order Steroidobacterales; family Woeseiaceae; genus UBA1847. Next base: position 8,264 of record JASJBE010000003.1, read on the forward strand.
TGTTTCCCGGTACTGTTTATAAGTCTCATTCATTTATACTACGCCGCCTCCAAAAGGATGCCGCCATGAAAACTGTTGTACTTCTGCTGCTCTTAGCAATCGTCGCGAGCCTGGCTTCGGGGCTCTTCTACCTGACGAAGAAGAACGACGATCCGACCCGCCTGCTGCGCTCGCTGCAGATTCGTGTCGTGCTCTCGGTCGCGCTGGTGGTGCTGCTGATCTCAGCCTATTTCTTCGGCTGGATCCCCCCCGTTCCGCAATAAATCGAGATTGTCAGACTGGATTAAAAAACGGGCGCTTCTGCGCCCGTTTGTAGATCTGGATTCCCGGGCGCTCGTCACATCCAGTAGACGAACACGTATAGCCCGACCCAGACGACATCAACGAAGTGCCAGTACCACGCGGTCGCCTCGAACGCGAAGTGCTTTTCCGGCGTGAAGTGCCCGCGCATGACGCGCAGCCAGATGATGAACAGCATGATCGCGCCGATCGACACGTGCAGACCGTGGAAACCGGTCAGCATGAAGAACGTCGAGCCGTAGATGCCGGTCGTCAGCTTCAGGTTCAGGTCCTGGTAAGCGTGAACATACTCGTAGGCCTGCAGGCCGACGAAGATGAAGCCCAGCAGGAAAGTCGCGGCCAGCATCAGCTTCAGCGTGCCACGATGCCCTGCGATCAGTGCGTGGTGCGCGATCGTCACCGTGATCGAGCTGGTCAGCAGGATGGCCGTGTTGATCAACGGCAGGCCCATCGGGCCCATGACCGTAAAGTCGCCACCGATCTCGCCCGGGCCGTTGGTCGGCCACGTCGCCTCGAAGCCTTGCCAGAGCACGGAGTTCGTAAAGAAGTTGTTGCTCTCGCCACCCAGCCACGGCACCGACATGTTGCGCGCGTAGAACAGGGCGCCGAAGAAGGCCGCGAAGAACATGACCTCGGAGAAGATGAACCACATCATCCCCATGCGGAAGGACTTGTCGACCTGCAGGTTATAGACGCCCTGCTGGTTCTCGCCGATCACCGCGCCGAACCAGCCAGCCATCATGTAGATCAGAACGGCGAAGCCACCGATCATGACCCAGAAGCCGGTGTCGGCGCCGTTCAGCCAGGCCGATACACCGACCATGAGGAGCAACAGGCCGGCCGAGCCAACAACGGGCCAGTGGCTGTCATGAGGAACGTAGTAGCGATCTTCAGCGTGTGTAGACATCGTTTCTTCCAGTTATCAGTCCTTGCTCGATACGCGCATCGTATCGAAGAAGGTGTATTGCAAAGTGATCGTATCAACGTACTCCGGAATGTCCGGATCTACGATGAACTGCAGCGGCATTGCACGCGACTCCTTCGCGGCAAACTCCTGGTTCTCGAAACAGAAGCACTCCAGCTTCTTGAAGTGCTCGGCGGCCGCGATCGGCGCGACGCTCGGAACGGCCTGACCGATCTTTTCCTTGTCCGTCAGGTTCTCCGCCGTGAACGTCGCGAAGTACAGCTTGCCCGGATGCACGATCATGCTGTCGGCGTCGGGCTTCAGGTCCCACGGCGCGTAATCGTTGACCGTCGTAACGAACTCGACTCGAATCTCACGGGTCAGGTCAGGCGCCTCAACCGCCGTCGCCGCCTCGGTGTTCGTGCGCCCGCCGAAGCCGGTGATCTCGCAGAACACGTCGTAAAGCGGCACCAGCGCAAAGCCGAAACCGAACATGATGACCGCCATCCCCAAAAGGCGCGTCAGCAGCTTGCGATTCTCTGTCTTCGGTGTGTCAGTCATGCGTGAATCAGGAGTTAAGGACACCCATGAGGATAAACCCTACATAGAAGACGAGCGCCACCGCGACCAGTACCGCGGTCGTGCGGAAGACGCCCTGCTTCTGCTTTTCGGTCTTCTCGCCCACTAGTGGCTGCTGTGCGAGTGACTCTTGATGAGCTCATCGCCCGGCGGCGTATCGAAGGTGTGATACGGAGCCGGCGACGGCACGGTCCACTCGAGGCCAATTGGGTTGTCCCAGACGGCATCGGTTGCCTTCTCGCCCTTCTTCGCGGTCAGCAGGACGTAGACGAAGATCAGCTGCGACAGGCCGAAGCCGATGGCGCCGATGCTCGACATCATGTTGAAGTCCGCAAACTGCGTCGAGTAGTCCGGGATACGCCGAGGCATACCAGCGAGGCCGACGAAGTGCATCGGGAAGAACGTCAGGTTGACGAAGATCGTCGACGTCCAGAAGTGCCACTTGCCGGCGGTCTCGTTGTACATGTAGCCGGTCCACTTCGGCAGCCAGTAGTAGGCGCCGGCCATCAGCGCGAAGATCGAGCCCGGCACGAGTACGTAGTGGAAGTGCGCGACGACGAAGTAGGTATCGTGGTACTGGATATCCGCGGCCGTGATCGCGAGCATCAATCCTGAGAATCCGCCGATCGTGAACAGGAAGACGAAGGCCAGCGAGAACAGCATCGGCGTCTCGAAGGTCATCGACCCCTTCCACATCGTGCCTACCCAGTTGAAGACCTTCACACCCGTCGGGACCGCGATGAGCATCGTGGCGAACATGAAGAACAGCTGGCCCGACAGCGGCATACCAACCGTGAACATGTGGTGCGCCCAGACGATGAATGACAGGAACGCGATCGATGAACCGGCGTAAACCATCGAGTCGTGGCCGAACAGCGGCTTGCGGGAGAACGTCGGGATGATCTCCGAGATCACGCCGAAGGCCGGCAGGATCATGATGTAGACCTCGGGGTGGCCGAAGAACCAGAAGATGTGCTGGAACATGACGGGGTCACCGCCGCCGGCTGCCTGGAAGAACGACGTGCCGAAGAACTGGTCGGTCAGGAGCATCGTGACGGCGCCTGCGAGTACCGGCATAACGGCGATCAGCAGGTAGGCCGTAATCAGCCACATCCAGACGAAGATCGGCATCTGCAGCAGCGTCATCTTCGGTGCGCGCATGTTCAGGATCGTCACGATGATGTTGATCGCGCCCATGATCGACGACAGGCCCATCAGGTGGACCGAGAAGATCAGGTACGGGAAGGCATCACCGGTCTGCAGGATCAGCGGCGGATACATCGTCCAGCCGCCGGCCGGAGCGCCGCCCGGCATGAACAGCGTCGACAGCAGGATGCCGAATGCGACCGGCAGGATCCAGAACGACCAGTTGTTCATGCGCGGCAGCGCCATGTCTGGCGCGCCGATCATCATCGGGATCATCCAGTTGGCGAGGCCGACGAAGGCCGGCATGACCGCGCCGAATACCATGATCAGCGCATGCATTGTCGTCATCGAGTTGAAGAACTCGGGATGCACGAACTGCAGGCCCGGCTGCATGAGCTCGGTGCGAACCACCAGCGCCATCGCGCCGCCGATGAAGAACATGACGAGGCTGAAAATGAGGTACAGCGTGCCGATGTCTTTGTGGTTGGTCGTGAACAGCCAGCGCTTGATGCCCTTGGCCGGTCCGTGATGGTCGTGTTCCTTGATCGCGTCTGCGACTGTAGAGGCCATCGTTATTCTCCTGCTGCGAGCGTCGCTTCAGGCGCCGCTATTGATTCGTTGTTTGCGTAGCGCTGTTTTGCGCCTGAGCGTGTGTCGAGCCATGCCTGGTAGGCGTCGGGTTCGACGACCTCTACGACGACCGGCATGTAGCCGTGGTCCTTACCGCAGAGCTCGGTGCACTTGCCGCGGTAGGTGCCAACCTGTTCTGCGCGGAACCAGGTCTCGTTGATGATGCCGGGAATCGCGTCCTTCTTGATCGCGAGTTCCGGGACCCACCACGAGTGGATCACGTCGTTGGCCGTGATCAGTAGCCGGACCTTCGCGCCGACCGGCACGACCATCGGCTCGTCGACGTCCAGCAGGTAGTTGTCGACGCTGAAGGGATCAATGCCGGAGTCCAGGCGGCGGGCTTTGACGCTTTCCTCGGCCAGGTTCGAGTAGAAGCCGACGTCCTCGTTCTGGTAGCGGTAGTGCCACTTCCACTGGTAGCCGGTGACGACGATCGACATGTCGGGATCTCGTGAATCCTCGAGCTTGATCATCGTCTCGGCGGCTGGAATCGCCATCAGCAGCAGGATCACGCAGGGAATGGCCGTCCAGACCACTTCGGCCGTCGTGCTGTGCGAGAAGTTGGCCGGCTTGGCGCCTTTCGACTGCCGGTGCATGATCAGCGAATAGATCATGACGCCGAAGACGACGACCCCGATACCGACGCACACCCAGAAGATCAGCATGTGCAGGTCGTAGGTCTCGGCGCTGAGCTCCGTCACACCTCTCGGCATGTTCAGCGCCCAGTCGGCGCGCGCAACACCACCAAAGACCAGCAATGCCAGTCCCAGAAAAGATTTGCGTATCATTGTATTTTTCACCCGTCGGCCCCTATCCATGGCCGTTTCCCTTATAGATTTTTCCCGCTGCGCCACCTGCACGAATGCCCGACGTGCCCTGTAAACCACGTCAGAAAAATCGAAAAATCAGATGGCAGAATCGAAACAACACGAGCGACAGGCGTCTTTCACATATCACCTTAAACTGCGTGCTATGCCCCTGCCGAATCCACCCCACAGCGAGGAACTAAGAGCCTACTAAAGTCGCGGAAAGCAGGCAATGCCGGCCTTCCGCTATTTACGGCCTTTTCTTGCTTGATTTACAGGGGCTTAAACGGATTTCCCGCGAACCGACTCAAATCATTCGGCGGGTCATGAAATTTAGCGCCGCCGGACCGGTATCCTGCCGGCGTCGATTCGGACGTCGTCGCGACTCTGGCCGCTGCCCCAGGCATGCCCGTAGACGATCTCGAGCTCAACCGTGAACGCGCTGCCGAGGCGCTTAAGCACGGTTTCGAACTGGCGTCTGCCGAGCAGCGTGCGCCTTCTCGCCGCGAGCGCGTTGCGGGCGCCGGTCGCTGCCAGGTCATCGAACAGCGACTGCGCCGACGAATAGTCGATCGTGAGCCGGTCGACATCCAGCACGGGGTCGCGGAGCCCCGCCCTGACCAGGCCGTCGCCAATATCATGCATATCGGGGAAGACATTGATGCGCGGGTCGGCGCCAGCGCTGTCGAACGCGTCCGCCACGGTCTTCAGCGAATCCGGACCCAGCGCCGAGAAGATGAACGGGGCATCCTTTTTCAGGACCCTCGCAACCTCGCCGAACACCGTGTCCGGGTCCTCGATCCACGGCAGCAGCAGGTTGGAAAACACCAGCGCCGCCGAGTGATCGGGGATCGGCAGCGCCTTCGCATCCGCCTGCACCGCGTGGACCTTTGAGAATAGGCGCCGTTTGGCGCTTACCCGCCGGGCCATGCCTTCGGACGCGTCTATCGCGACGACGCGAGACTTACGATAGCGCCGTGCGAGTTCGAACGCTGCGCTGCCGGTCGCAGACCCAAGATCCAGCATCAGTCCGGGCGACACCTCCATCGGCTCCAGGCGTTCGAGCAGGCCGCCACGGACGTGTGCGTGGGCGAAATCGGCCGAGTCGAAACCGTTGGCGGCCCGGTCGAAGCGACGCTGAACGTCGTTCAGCCGAATCTCTGCGTGATGGGGAGTCTCTTGCACGGGCAGGCAATGTACACGTTCCTGCAACAAACGCCGAGTATCTCCGCTCGGATCCTTTACGGTTCGGCCGCGATACTTTGCGGATGTCGCTGTTCGAACATGGGCGATGGGTGGCCGGGGCGCTGCTCGACGCGTTCCTGCCGCCATCCTGCCCTTTCTGCGGGCTGGACGTCGAGCGTCTGGGCGCCTGTGGCGGGTGTCTCGACGACCTGCCGTGGAATCGCGTCGCCTGTCGTCGCTGCGCCAAGCCGCTCGCGACGGACGAGACCTTGTGCGCCGAATGCCAGCGTCGGCCTCCTCCGTTCGTCACGGCGATCGCACCGCTTCGTTACGACTTCCCGGTTGATGTTGCGCTGAAGGCCGTCAAGTTTCGGGCGAGGTCCTACTACCTGCCGGTCTTTGCGGGCCTGCTGTGTGAAGCATCCGAAGCGCTGCCGACGAACGTCGATGCCGTGTTGCCGATGCCGATGCACTGGCGCCGCTGGGCGATGCGCGGGTTCAACCAGGCGGTCGAACTGGCCAGGCCCTTAGCGAAGCACCTGGACGTTCCGCTCATCTCGAGCGTGAGTCGCGTTCGCCACACCGCGTTCCAGTCAGGGCTGGATACGCGAGCGAGGCGTTCGAACCTGGCCGGTGCGTTTCAATTGACGAAGGCAATAAGCGCCGCACACGTACTGATCGTTGACGATGTCATGACGACCGGCCACAGCTGTCGCAGCCTCGCACTCACGTTGAGGCGTGCCGGCGTGCGCGAGGTCAGTGTGCTGGTCGCCGCGAGGGCCGGCGGTGTTTAAGTTCAGCCGGACGGGGCCAGCGCGTAGTGCAGCGCGATGCCGATGAAGACAACCATGCCGATGTAGTGGTTGTGCAGGAAGGCCTTGAAGCAACCGTCCCGCTCGCGATCCTTCGCCAGCCGCTGGTGATAGACCATCATGCCGGCGGCAACGATAAGCGACAGGAAGTACCAGAAACCGAGACCGACCTGAGTTCCAATCAGCGTCAGGGCGAGCAGCATGACGACCTGCAAAACGCCAATGATGAACAGGTCGGCGTCACCGAACAGGATCGCCGTGGATTTGACGCCAATCTTCAGGTCGTCTTCGCGGTCCACCATCGCATAAAAGGTGTCATAGATGACGGCCCAGACCAGCGCCGCGCCAAACATCAGCCACGCCACGCGCGGCGTATCACCGGTCGAAGCAGCAAAAGCCATCGGCACCGCCCAGCCGAATGCGGCGCCGAGGATGAACTGCGGCACAGACACGTAGCGCTTGATGAACGGATAAACGAGCGTCAGTACCGCGGCGACGATTGTCAGGAGCTGCGCCTGTCGGTTCAGCATGGAGGCGAGGCCGATCGCGATCAGCGCGAGCGCTACAAACAGCGTCAGCGCCTCGGCAGGCGACACGGCACCCGACGCGATCGGCCGGGACCGCGTTCGCTCGACGTAGGGGTCGATGTTCCGGTCCACGTAATCGTTCAGCACACAGCCGGCCGACCGCATGACGATGACGCCAACGACGAAGATCGCGAACAGCCCCTCGCTGGGGTTGCCGTCGCTCGCGACCCACAGCGCCCAAAGCGTCGGCCAGAGCAGCAGGTAAATGCCAACAGGCCGGTCAATGCGGATCAGCTTGCCGTAGTTCGACAGCTGCGCCACCAGGTCGTCTAAGAGTCTGCCGGATGCCATTCGCCGGAGGCTACCAGATGCAGGCCGGCGGTGGGGCTAGTTTCTGGCGACTACCTCACCGGATCGGACTCAAAAGCGTCAGAGATTGATCGAGCGGCAGCTATACTGCAGTACGTGGATCCTTGATCGTCGCGTGAACGAGTTTCCGGTCTTGATCGATGGCCGACACCGTTGAGATTGCTTGGTTTCAGCGAATGATCTGGGTAAGAAGCTGGTATAGCTCGCCGATAAGACCGGTCCCGGCGATGAGGATACCGAGCGTACCGATTGCACGACCTGCGACGAAACGGCGGGCAAAATCCGAGCCTCCGACAACGAGGAAGTACATCGTCAGCCCAAGGACCAACAAAGCAATTGTCACGATAACTCCGGAAATGACGTAACTGATGAGCAGCCCAATCAACCAGCTCGCTTCAGGTCCACGGTCGAGCAGCTGGTAGATCATTTTCGCGATGTAGATCGCTGTCAGAATATAAAAGCCAGTCCGGAGCACGCGCGAAAGGAAAAGACCGAGCGATCGCTCCATCATTAACTCGCTGCTGGATTGGTCTGATCGCAGTTCTCGCATGGGTGCAGACAGCTGCTCGATCTGCTGGGTAAGGTACGCCGCTAACCTCGGGAACCTGACTTCAATTAACGCCAACGTCAACCCGATTAGCTCGAGGGGAAATGTCACATACTGCAAACCATCGGCTACTGTCTCGTTAAAAAAATCCATGAGTCCTTTCTACAGCAAAAGACGATTACTCGTGAGTACGATCAAGACAAGCGCGCGCTGAACAATTCTGATCAGGGTATGGACGGGTCCGCTTTTGGCCGCAATCAGCAGTGCAAGCGTTTTGAGGTAGGATGACTCCTACTGACACTTTGCGGACGCCAACTGAGAGAATGAATCGCATCAGTTCATGATTGGTTTACTGATTACCGTTAACCTCTTGTCGATGCTGATCTGCTATCAGATTGCGAAGTCGCGCAAAGCAGATCGTTGGTATTGGCTTTTTGCGGGCTTACTTTTCGGGCCGCTCGCCATTCCCTTCGTTTTGTTCGCAGGTCCGAACCAACAAAGAAGGAAAAAGAACGACGGATATTGACCATCTGAAAGTTGCGGTCGCGAAGCGAGATCATGCCATGCTCGAGCGACCGCATGTGGCATTTACGGACCGTCACAACCTCCCCAAAGCGGTCGCTAGAGTGGCTGGTATTCGAAAACGAGGACCGTAACCGTCCGACGCTTTCAATTACACAAAACTTGCATGAGCATGGTGAGGAATCTAGCCCAAAGGCCAGGATTTCTCACACTTTTCGATTATCAGAAACCAACGGCCAGAAGGTCGCCATTGTGACGATCACACCTTGACGTAACGGTCGGCCTCGCCGAGCCAGCGTCGAATAATCGCTCGGCTGATGTCTTCCGAGTCGCGCAAGGCACTGGCTGCTCGCTGGACCTTCGGCATCAGTTCGGCATCCCGCGACAGGTCGGCGATGCGGTAGTCCGGCAATCCGGTCTGTCGTGTGCCGAGCAGTTCGCCGGGTCCGCGCAGCTCGAGATCCCGCTGTGCGACGACGAATCCGTCATTGGTTTGTCGCAAGACCGACAGCCGGCTCTTGGCCATCTCGCCAAGCGGCTGCTTGTACATCAGCACGCAGTGCGACTGCTCGGCGCCGCGCCCGACGCGGCCGCGTAGCTGGTGGAGCTGTGACAGGCCCATGCGCTCAGCGTTTTCGATGATCATCAGGCTCGCATTCGGGACGTCGACCCCGACCTCGATCACGGTCGTCGCGACCAAGAGCTGGATCGTACCTTCCTTGAACGCGCGCATGCCGCGTTCCTTCTCGGCGGCCTTCATGCGGCCGTGCACGAGTCCTACCCGCACATCGGGAAGCTGCTCGGTCAACATCTCGTAGCTGGCCTCCGCTGCCTCGAAATCCAGCACCTCCGATTCCTCGATCAGCGGGCAGACCCAGTAGGCCTGCTTGTTCTCGGCGCAGGCGGACCGGACGCGCTGTACGACTTCGTCGCGCCGCGAGTCCGGCACGGCGATCGTCGTGACCGGCTGTCTGCCCGGCGGCAGCTCGTCGATGATCGATGTGTCGAGATCCGCGTAAGCCGCCATCGCCAATGTTCGCGGAATCGGCGTGGCCGTCATGACGAGCTGGTGTGGCTGTCCGAGCTCTGTCGCGCCTTTGTCCCTGAGGGCCATTCTCTGGTGAACGCCAAAGCGATGTTGCTCATCGATGACGACAAGGCCCAACGCATCGAAGCTGACACCCTCCTGGAACAGCGCGTGGGTGCCGACGGCGACGGTTGCGCGGCCGTCCGCAATCCGCGCAAGGGACTCGCGCCGGTCAGCCGCCTTCTGGCTGCCGGCTAGCCACACCGGCTCTATTCCAAGCGGGCGGAACCAGTCGCTGAACGAGCGGAAGTGCTGTTCAGCAAGCAGCTCGGTTGGCGCCATGATGGCGGCCTGCACGCCGGACGCGACCGCTTGCAGACACGCGATGGCGGCGACGACGGTCTTGCCCGACCCGACGTCGCCCTGGATCAGGCGCATCATCGGGTGGTCGCGCTGAAGATCGTCGCGAATCTCACCGACCACGCGCTGCTGTGCGCCGGTCAGCGTGAACGGCAACGAGTCGAGAAACTCGTCGATGATCGTGGCCTTCCCGGCCAACGGCGGCGCCGGTTGCCGGTTCGCGAGCGCGCGAACGTTTTGCAGGCTCAGGTAATGCGCCAGCAGCTCCTCGAAGGCCAGCCGGCGCTGGCAGCGGTGCGTGCCGGACACGAGCTGCTCGACGTCGGCATCGGGCTGCGGGCGATGCAGGTAGTGGATCGCGTCAACAAGCGACGGCATGTCGAGCTCGTCGCGCAACGAGGCGGGCAGCAGTTCCTGCGGCGGGGTTTTACTCAGCAGCTTGAGGGCCTGGTCGGTCAGGTTGCGCAGCCGCCCCTGCTGTACGCCCTCGGTGGCGGGATAGATCGCTGTCAGCGTATCCCTGGTGCCGGGCCCTTCGTCGTCGCGGAGCAGGCGGTACTCGGGGTGAATCATTTCCAGCCCGCCGCTGCCCTTTCGAACCTCGCCAAAACAGGACACCCGTCTGCCGGTCCTGAACTGCTGTTTCTGGCTGTTGGAAAAATAGAAAAAGCGCAGCGTCAGCTGACCGGTCCCATCGGATATGCGAACCAGCAGGTTGCGCCTGCCTCGGTACGCCGTCTCTGCGAGCAGGACCTCTCCGTTGACGAGGCAACGTTCACCGGGCCGTATCGACCCGATCTTGTGTAACTTCGTCCTGTCTTCATAACGGTTCGGCAGGAAAAACAGCAGGTCTTCGACCCGGTACAGGTTCAGCTTCTCGAGCTTCTTCGCGAGAGCGGGCCCGACACCGGGCAGCGATGTCAGCTCGGATTCGAGTTCAGTGCTCACGAAAGGCGTTGTGACGCGGGCCGGCGTGCCTCAGCGAAGGGACAGGATCGCGTCTGCCTCCACGTCTACACCCTTCGGCAGTGACGCGACGCCGACCGCGGCGCGAGCAGGATACGGCTCGCTAAAATAATCCTGCATGACGGCGTTGACCGTGGCGAAATTATCGAGGTCGGTCAAAAAGACCGTGATTTTGACCGCATGATCGAGCGTAGCGCCGGCTGCCTCCGCGACGGCCTTCAGGTTGTCGAAAACCTGTCGCGCACGCGCCTCGAAGTCGCCGTCGACGACCTGCATCGTTGCCGGGTCCAGCGGGATCTGCCCCGACAGGAACAGCAGCTTGCCGGCCTTGACCGCCTGCGAATAGGTGCCAATGGCTTCCGGCGCGTAGCGCGTGTGTATGGGTTTCTTTTTCATTGATTATTCGGACCTTTACTGTGTGCTACTAGCAGCATGTTGACGACGTCAACATGCTGCTAGGCGCAGTCTCGCGACACGCGAATGACATTCGGCATGCGGTGGACTCGGCGTATGATCCTCGCGAGGTGCGCGCGATCCTTGACGAGGATCAGGAACGACAGGACTGAACAATCATCCTGCCGACCGAGCACTTCGACTTGTTCGATATTCGAGTCCGAGTCTCCGATCGTCGCCGCCACTTCGGCGAGTACGCCGGGCTTGTTGATCGTGTCGACGCTAATCGCTGACTGGAAGTCGCCGTCGATGTTGTTTTCCCAGCTCACCGATATCCATTTCTCGGAGTGCTTGCGGAAGTTTCTCAGGTTGCCGCAGGACGTGCGATGCACGACGATGCCGCGGCCGCTGCTCATGTAGCCCATGATGTCGTCGCCGGGGATCGGGTAACAGCACTTGGCGTACGAGACGACCATGCCTTCAGTGCCGGCGATCTCGAGGCTCGCCTTTTTTTGTGTTTCCAGCGAATCGTCATCGCCATCGCCGACGAGGAACCGCGCGGTCAGCGGCGCGAGTCGCTCGCCGAGACCGATCTGTTCGAACAGCTCGGCCTGGTTGTTCAGCCCGAGCGTATCGAGCGCTTCCTTCATTCGAACCTTGCCAACCTTGCGGATCGACGAGCCCAGGTCTTTCAGCGTCCGATCGAGCAGCCGCCGCCCGAGGTCAATCGACTCGGTCGAGCGCAGCCGTCGCATGTAGCCGCGTATCGCGTTCCTCGCCTTCGCCGTCCTGACAAAGCTCAGCCAGTTCGGGTTCGGCTTTGCACTCCTGGACGTGACGACTTCGACGGTGACGCCGTTGGACAGCTCGCTGCGCAACGGCACGAGACGGCGATCGACCTTGGCCGCCACTGTCTTGTTGCCGATGTCGGTGTGCACGGCGTAAGCAAAGTCCACCGTCGTCGAGCCCTTCGGCAGCGGCATGATGTCGCCCTTCGGCGTGAAGACATAGATCTTGTCCGGGAACAGGTCGACCTTGACGCTTTCGAGGAACTCCTCGGACGAGCCCGTGTTCTGCAGTTCCGCGAGGTTGGCCAGCCATTCACGCGCGCGACGCTGCGGCGCCGCGTCCGAACGGTCGATGGCTTTGTACTGCCAGTGCGAGGCCACGCCGGACTCGGCGACGCGGTCCATGTCGCGGGTCCTGATCTGTACTTCGATCGGCATGCCCTTGGGCCCGAACAGCGTCGTGTGCAGCGACTGGTAGCCGTTCATTCGCGGAATGGCGATGTAGTCCTTGAAGCGACCCGGCATCGGCTTGTACAGGCTGTGTACGAGCCCGACGACCTTGTAACACTCATGGACATCGTCGACGATGATCCTGAATCCGAAGACGTCAACGATGTCCTTCAGCGTGAGCTTCTTCTCCTCCATCTTCTTGTAGATGCCGTAGAGGTGTTTCTCTCGACCCAGCACCTCACCGTTGATGCCTTCCTGGTTCAGGGTGGCGCCGAATTCCTGGGAGATCCGGTTCACGATCTGCCGCTGACTGCCTTTTGAGCGGCTGAGCGCCTTGGCGATGACTTTGTAGCGCAGCGGGTACAGGTACTTGAAGCCCAGGTCCTCGAGCTCGACCTTCATTCGGTGGATACCCAGCCTGTTCGCGATGGGGGCGTAGATGTCCAGCGTTTCGCGCGCGATGCGACGCCGCTTTTCCGCCGGCATGCCGCCTAAGGTTTTCATGTTGTGCAGGCGGTCCGACAGCTTGACGAGGATGACGCGAATATCGCCAATCATCGCGAGCATCATCTTCCGGAAGCTCTCAGCCTGTGCCTCGGCGCGGCTCTTGAACTGGATCTGGTCCAGCTTGCTGACGCCGTCGACAAGCATCGCGACCTCTTCGCCGAACTTATCGGTGATGTCGGTTAGCTCGTAGTCCGTGTCTTCTACAACGTCGTGCAGCAGGGCCGCCTGTATGGCCTGCGAGTCGAGGCGCATCTCGGCCAGTGCCTGCGCGACGGCGACCGGGTGCGTGATGTACGGCTCGCCGGTTTTTCGGAACTGTCCTTCGTGCGCGTCGCGGCCGAGCTCGTACGCTTCGACGATCGCCTGGACACGATCCTCGGCCAGGTATTCACCGGCGGTGGCCACCAGTTGCCGCATGCCGTGATCGCGCTTCGACGCGCCGGGCAGCATTGACAACAGGTTGGCGGTGTACTCCATGCTTCAACTATAGGCCTTTTGCGCTATGTATCAACGACCTGGGCTCGAGAGATTGGCGAAATTCTCCCGCCCGTTCTAGCCTGGAAACGGGCGATGGCGGGCCGACCACAACTCGCGCGCAAAAAAAACGCGCCCGATTGGGCGCGTTCCTTACTTTCGGTGTCGCTGCTCGTCAGTCGGCGATCGAGATTCCGCGCACCGGCAGGACTTCCTCAGCGACTTCCTGCTGCAGCAGGTCTTCGGTCGGCGGCTGGTCGATTTCTTCGAGGATCGACGGCGTGATGTGGCCCTCGGCGATCTCACGCAGCGCGATTACGGTCGGCTTGTCGTTCTCGAGTTCGACCAGGGGGTCTGCGCCGTGCGCGATGCGACGGGCGCGCTTCGACGCTACGAGCACCATCTCGAAAATATTGCTGATGTTGTCCAGGCAGTCTTCGACAGTAATTCTGGCCATGATTGCTTCGTCCTTTGTAGCGCCGTCGGGTCGTCAGCCGTTTTCTGAGCGGCGTGGCCCGGCGGGCAGTTAAATTAAGTCAGGCCGCGAACGTTAAGGCGAGGCAGAGGGGGATGAAAGCCCTTATTCCAAACGATTATAAGTTGGGCGCTGTCAGCATCGACTCTATTCGCTCGGCGATCGCGGCGTCGGAGGTTTTCGACGCGTCACCCTCGCCGCGGAACACAGCCTCGAGATCGGCCACGGCCGTGTCGAGGTCGTCGTTGAAGATCGCGTAGTCGAATTCGCTCCAGTGCGACATGTCGGACAGCGCGTCGCGCAGACGCCGGTCGATGACCGCCCCACTGTCCGTACCGCGGCTGCGCAAACGCCGCTCGAGCTCCTCGACCGACGGCGGCAGGATGAAAATCGTGATCGCGTCGGGCATCGAGCGCCGGACCTGCTGTGCACCCTGCCAGTCGATTTCCAGTATCACGTTGTGACCGTTTGCCAGGTGTTCCTCGACCTGGGTGCGACTCGTGCCGTAGTGGTTGTCAAACACCAGCGCCGATTCGAGCAGGGCCCCGCTCTCCTCGAGCTCGAGGAATGCCTCCTTATCGACAAACAGGTAGTCGACGCCGTCGGCCTCGTTACGGCGTTTCGGACGCGTCGTATAGGAAATCGAGAAGCGTAGCTCGGGATGGTGTCTCGTCATTGCATGCACGAGCGTCGTCTTGCCCGCGCCTGAGGGCGCGGCGATTACAAACAGCTTTGCGTCTTTCACCGGACTAATCAGTTCTTCTTTTAGTAAACACACACGCGAGGCCCAGGCAGCTACTCGATATTCTGGATCTGCTCGCGCATCTGTTCGATCAGCACCTTCAGTTCCACGGCCGCCTTTGTCGTTTCCGTGTCGCCGGATTTCGAGCCCAGCGTGTTGGCTTCGCGATTGAGCTCCTGCATCAGGAAGTCCAGCCGCCTGCCGACCGGCTCCTCCTTCTTCAGGATCTCGCGGATTTCCGTGACGTGGCTGCCAAGCCGGTCGATCTCTTCATCGACGTCGAGCTTGGTTGCGATAAGCGCCAGCTCCGTTTCCAGGCGACCGGGGTCGGCGTCGATATCGAGCTTCTCGATCCGGTCTCGCTGCTTCTGGCGAGAGGCCTCCAGCACTTCCGGCATCCGCGCTTTGACGCCGGCCGCCAGTTTCTCGATGTCGTCGCAGCGCGAGAGGATCATCTCGGCGATGCGCTTGCCCTCGCTCGCGCGCATGTCGGCCATCGCGGCGAGCGTCGTCTCGAGCAGCGCACCCGCCTCGGCGAACAGAGGCTCTGCGTCGACTTCGACCTGCTGAATGACGCCCGGCCAGCGCAGCAGGTCAATCGGGTCGACGTGGCCGATGTCGTTCAGCTTCACTTTCATGTCGTTAATGCGAGAGCCGATCAGCTTGATCAGGTCCAGGTCGAGGCGCATTTCCTGCGACTGGTTTAGCGCGCGTTTGAAATTCAGGCTGCACTCCACCTTGCCGCGACTCAAAGTCTGGCTCACCAGTTGGCGAAACGCCGTTTCCTGCGGACGCAGCTCCTCCGGCAGCTTCAGCTGCACGTCGAGGTAGCGGTGATTGACGGCTCTCAGCTCCCACGTCAGCGTTCCGATGTCGGACTCGACTGACTGTCGTGCAAAGCCGGTCATACTGTGTAACATTCGCTTGCGTCTCCGGATTGTCGCCTTGGTCACGCTTTTCGAGCGGACGCCGGTCTAGGATGAACCCTTGGCGAGCTGCATTCTACGCGATGCGCAAAGGACCGCCAGTTTAAGAACGACGTCTAAGCGAACAAAAGCCCAGCCTTCATCTAGAATTAAAGCGATGCACGTGGAATACGCAAAAGTGTCGGCGCTAGGCGACCGGCAGGAGAACCAGGACAGGGCTGCGGTCATCGTTGCCAAGGAAGCCGCGTTGATGATGGTGTTCGACGGCATGGGCGGCCATTCCGACGGCGCGCTGGCCGCCGAGACCTGCCTGAAGGTTCTGCAGGATGAATTCACGAGCGCGAAGCTGCCGCTGTTCGACCCGCAGGGGTTCCTCTACATGGCGCTTGCCAAGGCGCACGACACGATCGTGAATCTCGCGCAGGATGTCGAAATCGACTATCGCCCGCGGGCAACCTGCGCAGTTTGCCTGGTGCAGGAAGGCGGTTCTTTCTGGGCGCACGTCGGTGACAGCCGCATCTACCAGCTCAGGAAAGGTCGCGTCGTCGAACGGTCCCGCGACCACAGTCACGTCGAAGTGCTGATCCAAGAGGGCGCGATCTCGGAAGAGGAGGCGCAGGATCACCCGATGCGAAACTACGTCGAGTGCTGTCTCGGCGGTGACGAACCGGTTCCGGACATGACGGTGACCGGTAAAAAGGCTCTGAGCGAGGGCGACGTGCTGCTCAGCTGCTCCGACGGCCTCTGGACCGGCATCAGCGATGCCGAGATTGCCGCGCTGACCGCGGAGGGCAAAGACCTGTCCGAAAAACTCAAGGACCTGAGCATGAGGTCGTTGAGTGTCAACTCGCCTAACGGCGACAATACAACCGGCACCGCGCTGCAGTGGCTCGGCGCCTGACGTCTTAAAAAAACCGCAGGAGAATTCCATGCGACCCAGTGGCCGCGCCGCGGACGAGCTCCGCGCCGTTCAATTCATACCCGATTTCACGCGCCATGCGGAGGGCAGTGTCCTGGCCGAGTTCGGCGATACGCGCGTGCTGTGCACGGCCAGCGTCGAAGACCGCGTGCCGCCGTGGATGCGCGGCTCTGGCAGTGGCTGGATAACGGCCGAGTACGGCATGCTGCCTCGCTCAACGCATACGCGCTCGGCGCGAGAGGCTGCGCGCGGCAAGCAGAGCGGCCGGACCCAGGAAATCTCGCGGCTGATCGGTCGCTCGCTGCGCTCCACCGCTAACCTGAAGGCGCTGGGCGAGCGCACGGTGACGCTCGACTGCGACGTGCTGCAGGCTGACGGCGGCACGCGAACGACGTCCGTCTGCGGTGCCTACGTTGCCCTCGCGCTTGCGATGGAGCGACTGCACGGCAAAAAGGCGATCACGCGAAATCCGCTGATCGGCCGCGTCGCCGCCGTCTCTGTCGGCATCTATCGCGGCACGCCGGTGCTCGACCTCGACTACGCCGAGGACTCCGAAGCGGAAACCGACATGAACATCGTCATGAACGAGGCCGACCGCTTCGTCGAGGTGCAGGGCACAGCCGAGGGACACGCGTTCTCCGCCGACGAGTTCTCGGCGATGCTCGACCTGGCGCGACACGGGATCGGCCAGATTATCGAGGCCCAGGACAAGGCGCTCGCCGAGGCGCTTTGAGTGACGGTGATGACGCTTAAGCTCTCGCTCCAAATCGAACTTGGACGTGCCCAGTAGTATGTCCCTGCCGAGCAAGATCGTCGCGGCAACAAGCAATCCCGGCAAGATCCGGGAATTCAACCGCCTGCTCACCGAGTTCGGTATCGAGGTCGTCCCGCAGTCGGCCTTCGATGTGCCGGACGCGGACGAGACCGGAACCACCTTCGAGGCGAACTCTCTGATCAAGGCGCGCCACGCCGCGGAGCTTACCGGCATGCCCGCGATCGCGGACGACAGCGGTATCGCCGTGGACGCGCTCGACGGTCGTCCCGGCGTCTATTCCGCGCGATATGCCGGACCCGGCGCCACGGACGAGGCCAACGTCGACAAGCTCCTCGACGAGATGCAGGGCGTGTCCGACCGCGCGGCCGCGTTTCACTGCGTCGTGACCTTTGTTGCCGATCCGCAGGCCGAACCGATCGCAGCGGAGGGCATCTGGCACGGTCACATCCTCGAGGAACGGCGCGGCAGCGGCGGCTTCGGTTATGACCCGGTGTTCCTCGACCCCGAGTCCGGCGTCGCGTCGGCTGAGCTCTCGCAGGATGAGAAGAATGCGCGCAGCCATCGGGGCAAGGCGCTCCGCGAACTGGCGCGCCGTCTCCGCGAACTGTCGAGCCAGGGGTAGTGCTGCCACTGTCGCTTTACATCCACCTGCCCTGGTGTGTGAAAAAATGCCCGTACTGCGACTTCAACTCCTTCACCGCGTCGCCGGACGCGCCGAGGTCACGCTACCTCGACGCCGTCATCGAGGACCTGAAGCGGCAGTCGACGGACGTTGCGGACCGACCGCTGCATACGGTGTTCATCGGCGGCGGCACGCCCAGCTTCTTTTCGCCCGAGGAGATCGGGTCCCTGCTGGCGGCGGTTCGGCGGAACTACCGTCTCGAGCCCGACATCGAGATAACGATGGAGGCCAATCCGTCGTCCGTCGAGAGCGGCGATCCGGCCGGCTACCGTGACGCCGGGGTCAACCGGCTGTCGATTGGTGCGCAGTCCTTCAATGACGGGCACCTGAAAACGCTCGGCCGACTCCACGACGTCGCCGATATCGAACGATCCTTCCGCGACGCGCGCTCGGCCGGCTTCGACAACATCAACGTAGACGTCATGTATGCGCTGCCGAACCAGGCGCTGGACGAAGCGATGAGCGACCTGGATGCGGCTTTCGCACTCGAACCGGACCACATCTCCTGGTACCAGCTGACGCTGGAGCCGAACACGGTCTTCTACGCGCGACCGCCAGAGGGTCTGCCCGACGATGATGCGATGTGGGAGTTCCAGTGCGAGGGCCAGGCGCGCCTGTCGGCCGCCGGATTTCAGCAGTACGAGGTGTCAGCCTACGCACAGCCGGGCCGGGAGTGCCGGCACAACCTCAACTACTGGCGCTTCGGCGACTATCTCGCGGTCGGCGCCGGTGCACACGGGAAGCTCAGCATCGACGGCGAGCCGTACCGCTACTCCCGGCCGGCGAATCCGACCGCCTACATACTGGGCGTCGAAGACAGCGCCGGCCTCGACCGGCGAGTCATCGCTGAAACGGACCGGCTGTTCGAGTTTGCGTTGATGGCGCTGCGCCTGGTCGATGGATTCTCGGCCGAGGAGTTCGAATCGGCATTGGGCCTTCCCCGCCAGCGGCTGATCGATGCGCTCCGGTCGCCGCTTCAGTCCGGTCTGGTCGAACAGGCGGCGCATGATCGGTGGCGACCTACCGAGCTGGGCCGCCGATTCCTGAACGACCTGCAATCAGGCTTCCTGCCGGGCGATTAGCAGTGGCTCGCAGGCCGCAGCGGCTTGTGAAGCCGGTCAATATTCGTTCCCTCGTCGGAAACTTTTACGAGTTTGTGGGCCTACGCTGCCGGGCGGTTTATGCACAATCCCGAAGCCTAAGCTGTATTTCAAGCACATGAGGGCCCTAAGCTCAACTTGAGCCCACAAAAACACGCCTAACTCAATGTTTTTATTGGGTTTCACAAAATGGACACATTTTGAGCATTCCGACAAGCTTGCTTGAAAAACGGGGGCTTAGGGCACTCACCCAAATTTCTTCCACAACCTTATCCACAGGTTCTGTGGATAAAAACTGGGCTTGCGGTCGCAACATTATCGCTTTATCCTACGCGCCCTTTTTTTGACGGCCATCGAGAGCTAGCCATGAAAGCCGACACCCACCCGAACTACCAGGAAATCAAGGTGACCTGCAGTTGCGGAAATGAATTTATGACCCGGTCGACGCTCAGCGACGACCTGATTGTCGAAGTGTGCTCAGCCTGCCACCCGTTCTACACGGGCAAGCAGAAGATCGTCGACTCCGGCGGTCGCGTAGACAAGTTCCGCAAGAAGTACGGCATCTCGTAAGCGCTTGTTCGCCTCGTGCGGCTGTCGCCGCATCTACAATTTCATACGAAATCAAAGCTCCGGACATCGGAGCTTTGGTATGCTTGCGTGCTAAATAATAATGCACACCGGGGGATTTAGATGAGCCAGGACGCTTTCCGACTGATTAGCCCGAATGGAACAGAGTCGGCGCTGCCCATCCACAAAGGTACAACAGGGCCCGACGTCATCGACATCGGCAAGCTGTACCGCGAACAGGGCGTTTTCACCTACGATCCGGGTTTCGTTGCGACGGGGAGCTGCTCCTCTGACATCACCTTCATCGATGGGGAAGAAGGCGTATTGATGTACCGCGGGTATCCCGTGGAGCAACTGGCCGAGCATTCGAACTTCATCGAGGTCTGTTACCTGCTGCTGTACGGCGAGCTACCCACCAAGGAAGAACTGGAAGCCTTCGACACGTCGGTTCGGACGCATACGATGCTGAACGAGGGCATGCTCAATTTCTTCAAGGGCTTCCGCTACGACGCGCATCCGATGGCTCAGCTGTCTGCTGTCGTCGGCTCAATGTCTGCGTACTATCACGACACGACCGACATTCACGATCCGCAGCATCGCGACATCTTCGCGCATCGCATCGTGGCCAAGCTGCCGACGATCGCGGCTGCGGCCTACAAGCTGAACGTCGGCCAGCCTTTCATCTATCCGCGCAATGACCTGAACTACAGCGAGAACCTGCTGCATATGCTGTTCGCCGTTCCTGCCGAGCCGTATGAGATCGACCCGATCGCGGCGGATGCGCTGGATCTGCTGTTCATCCTGCACGCCGACCACGAACAGAACTGTTCGACATCGACCGTGCGCATGGCCGCCAGCTCAGGCGCCAATCCTTACTCGGCTATTGCCGCCGGCATCTCGGCGTTGTGGGGACCGGCACACGGTGGCGCCAACGAAGCCGTACTGAAGATGCTCGAGGAAATCGGCGACGTAAGCCAGATTCCCAAGTACGTTGAGAAGGCGAAAGATCGTGACGACCCGTTCCGCCTGATGGGCTTCGGCCATCGTGTTTACAAGAATTTCGATCCGCGCGCGAAGATTATTCGCAAGATGGCGCACAAGGTGCTGGAGCGTCTCGGCCAGCGCAAAGACACGCCGTTGTTCGACCTCGCGCTCGAGCTGGAGCAGGTGGCCCTGAAGGATCCGTTCTTTATCGAGAAGAACCTGTACCCGAATGTCGACTTTTACTCCGGCGTCATCTACCGGGCGCTCGGCATACCGACGTCGATGTTCACGGTGATGTTCTCGCTCGGCCGCTGCGTTGGCTGGACGGCGCACTGGACGGAGATGATTTCGGACCCGACCGGCAAGATCTCGCGCCCGCGCCAGCTGTACACGGGGCCTGCGTCACGCGACTACGTCGCGGTAGAGAAGCGATAGGGCGGGCTGCGCCTGCCGGCGCGCCCCGCTTGAGACTCAGCCGGCGCCTGCCGGCATCTCCTCCATCAGCACCTGCACCGCGCTCAAATCGGCGCGCTTCATCGGTCGGCCATCGATCGGGCTGATCGGTGCCTGTCGCAGCCCGTCATACGGAAACACGGTGGCCTGCACGATGTTGTATTCGTGCCGGAACTCATAGCCCGGGTAGATCTCGACAACGTTGCGCCGGGTCTTGAGCCGGCGCTCGTAATTCCTGAAGTTGATCTGCCGGTCGCCGAGATGAAAGGCCACCCGTTCCGGCGAGTCGCTGAACAGGTGCATGTTGACGGCCGAGTTGTCGTCCGCCGTGCCGCTGAGCACCGGCCCGACGAGACGCGGCGTGAATTCCTCGAGCATCTGCATTGCGATTAGCGCGGTCCGCCGCAGGCTGTACAGGATTTCCAGGTGGTCGTCGCCGGCGAACAGCGACAGGTGGTCCGCGACAGCCTGTTCTATCTCGTGATTGCCCGGTAGCGCACCACGGGTTGCGAGGTTCAGTTTCTCAGCCGCTTTCTTCTTCGCGATTCCGTAGTCGCGAATGCCCTGGTCGACGATCAGCCTCGCAGCCTCCTGCGCCACCAGGGCTCGAGTGCGGTCACCGCTTGTGTCGCTGCGTCGTGGCATCTAGAACAGGCTCTCTTCCTGGGCCTCTTCATCGTCTTCGCCCATGTTCAGGATGTCAGGTACCTCCTCGAGCTGCTCGCAGACCGGCACGTTGCCTTCACGGAACAGTTCAAAGGTCGTGTTGCGCTGTCCCGCCCGGGCCGGACAGCCTGTTTCCCGGTCGATCCGCTGCCTTAAGATGCCGCTCGGCATTGGCATCTGGTTCTCGGGCACGCCTTCGAGCGCGCGCTGCATGAACTGTATCCAGACCGGAAGGGCCGTGCGCGAACCCTCTTCGCCCGGGCCCAGCGGCAGGTCATCGTCGTAGCCGATCCAGACAATGGCAGCCATGTCGCCATTGAAGCCGCCGAACCACGCATCGCGTCGATCGTTCGACGTGCCCGTCTTCCCGGACAGGTCCCGCCGTTCCAGGACCAGCGCCCGCCGACCGGTACCGCGGCGAATCACGTCTCGCATCATGTCCTGCACGATAAAGGCGTTACGTTCGTCGATGGCCCGAGGTGCGGCGTTGATCGATTCGAACAGCCCCGGCGCGTCTTCAGCGTCCGGTCGGTAGTCGGTTCCAAGCTCCGCCATCTCGGCCATCGTGAACTCAGGCACATGCTCCAGCGCGAAACGGGTTTCCTCCCGTTCGCAGTCTTCGCAAACGACCAGGGGCTCGGCGCGGTAGAGCGTCTCGCCGGCCGGGCCGTAGATGCCATCGATCACGTAGGGTTTGATGGCGAAGCCCCCGTTCGCGATCGTGGCGTAACCCTGCGCCATGTCCAGCGGTGACGCGCCGCCGGCGCCAAGCGCCAGCGATCCGTTGCGCGGCAATGCCCGCTCGCTGAATCCGAACTTGGAGATATGCCTGACGGCGCTGCCGATGCCCGTTTCGAACAACAGCAGTCGTACCGAGACCAGGTTCATCGATCGCACGAGCGCCTCGCGCAGGCGCGTCGGACCGTAGAAACGGCCGCTGTAGTTAAGCGGGCGCCAGACGGCCTCGAGCTCGGATGAATTGATGACGACCGGCGCGTCCAGCACGACGGTTGCCGCCGTGTTTCCCGCTT
Organism: Woeseiaceae bacterium; assembly: GCA_030066655.1. GTDB lineage: Bacteria > Pseudomonadota > Gammaproteobacteria > Steroidobacterales > Woeseiaceae > UBA1847. The sequence continues at coordinate 30,876 of JASJBE010000003.1, forward strand.
CGAGCGCTGCACTGTATATAAAGGGTTTAAACGACGAGCCCGGCTGGCGCAGGGCCTGCGTCGCGCGGTTGAATTTCTCGAGGCCGAAATCGAAGCCGCCAATCAGGCTCGTGATGGCGCCGTCGTACGGGTCCATCGAGACGATGGCGCCCTGTGCTTCCGGCGCATTGGTCAGTGCCCAGACGTCCAGCGTCGTCGGCATCACGTAAACGACGTCGCCGACCGCAAGCACGTCCTCGACAGACTCGGGCGCCGGCCCGGTGGTTTCCCTGTCGATGAACGGCTTCGCCCAGTCCATACCCTGCCACGGAATCTCTGACTGGCTCCCGTCGGCGAACAGGATGCTCGCGCTGTTGTCTTCATTCAGCGCCGTGACCAATGCAACGGACAGCCTGCCGGGGGCGTATTGCTCGAGCGCATCGAAGATTTCCGTCGGCCACTCGTCGAGCGAGGTCGCAAGCAGCTCGTCAGTCAGTTCGAAAGTGGCTATCGGACCGCGAAACCCGCGTCGCCGTGTGAACTCGAGCAGGCCGTTCTGCAACGCGTAGTTCGCGGCCGACTGCAGGCGTGAGTCGAGGGCGGTGACGACCTGGTAGCCGGCCGTGTACGTCTCCTCACCGTAGCGCGACAGCATCTCGCGGCGAACCATCTCGGCAACGTAGGGCGCGTTCAGCTCCACGGCGGCGCCGTACAGGTTGGACTCCATCGGCGTGTCATACGCCGCGTCGTATTCCTCGCGACTGATGTAGCCGAGATCGAGCATGCGCCCTAGCACATAGTTCCTGCGTCGCGTTGCGTCTCTCGGCGACCGAACAGGGTTGTAGCGCGACGGCGCCGGCAGGACGCCGGCCAGCGTCGCCGCCTCCGAGACGTTGATACGGGCCAGCGGTTTGTTGAAGTAAACCTGCGCCGCGGCGGCGACGCCGTACGCGCGCTGGCCGAAGAACATCTTGTTCAGGAACAGCGCCATGATCTGCTGTTTGGAGAATTCCTGCTCGATCTTGTAGGCCAGGAACGCTTCGTTGAGTTTTCGCACCAGGGTCTGTTCACGCGTCAGGAAGTAGTCGCGCGCGAGCTGTTGGGTCAGCGTGCTGCCGCCGCCGGCGATCTCGCCGGTCTGAATTAATTTGAACAGCGCCCGGCCGATGCCGATCGGATCGATGCCGCCGTGTTCAAAGAAGCGCCGATCCTCCGCGGCAATGAACGCGTGGACGACATGCTCCGGCACGTCATCGAATTCGATAAGTATGCGTCGCCTCTGCCCGATCTCGGATATCAGCCTGCCGTCGCGGCTGAAAATGCGCAGCGGGATCTGTAAGGGGATGTCGGTGATCGTTTCCGCTTCCGGCAGCTTGGGCGATGCGTAGTAGTAGGCTCCGACGACGGCCGCGACACCGACGATACCGGCCAGGGTCGCGAGACCGGTCGCAACGATGCCCGCTCGCAGCCATCCCTTTCTGCGAGGTCTGTCGACTTGTTTTCCTGATCTTTCCTGCATGCTGAGCGCTATTTCCGGCAACAAGGCAGCAAATGAAACGTGCCGAGCCTAACCATTAGTGACTAGAGTGATGGGAGTTTGGTGCGGGAAATGTGGCAATCCTGTGACACCACCGGATGAACGCGACGCATGATAGCGATCTTCAAGTGAAATAGGCAATCGACTGGCTCCGGCAAGGGACGAAAAGTGAAAAAAGTTAAGTTCACAGAGCTAGCCGCCAACCAGTTCACAGAATGCGGGCGTACGGGTGAGTACCATGCTGTCGCTGGATCGTGACAACAGTCACGTTTTATTTAACATTTTATTGATATATAGTTAAATCGCTATGCTCAGGTCAAAGTTAGTTTTGACTCGCAACCTACCGACTTAGAAGGGAAAATACGTGTTATTCGGCAAGAAGACTCAGCCCCTCTTGGGCCTCGATATCACGACCTCGTCGGTCAAGCTGATAGAGCTCTCCCAAAGCGGAAAGCGCTATCGAGTCGAGTCCTATTCTGCAGAGCCCACACCACCCAGTTCCGTTAACGAAAAAGCGATCGTCGATGCTAAGGCTGTCGGCGAGGCGATTCGTCGTGCGGTCAAGCGTGCGGGTGCGAAAGCGACCGACGTTGCCGTTGCCATCAGCGGTGACGCCGCCATTACCAAAGTGATCCAGATGCCGTCCACGCTCTCCGAGCGCGACCTCGAAGGACAGGTGGAGATCCAGGCAGACCAGTACATCCCGTTCCCGATGGAAGAAGTCAGCTTCGACTACGAAGTGGTCGGTCCGAACGACAAGGACCCCGAGCTGATGGACGTTCTTCTCGTCGCGACGCGAACCGAGAATGTCGAGCAACGCGAGAACGCCGTTGCGGCCGCCGGGCTCGCGACGAAGATTGTCGACGTCGAAGCCTTCGCTCTCGAGAATGCCTGCCAGCTTCTGAGTCACCAGATTCCGGAGGCGGATGGCGAGCAGACGGTCGCCGTCGTCGACATCGGCGCCAGCAGCACGACGTTCTCTGTGCTGCAGGACCTCAAAGTTATCTACACGCGCGACTTCAACTTCGGCGGCCAGCAGCTGACCGAGGAAATCATGCGTACCTACGGCCTTTCGATGGAAGACGCCGGACGGGCCAAGAAGCAGGGCGGCCTACCCAGCAACTACCAGCCGGAAGTGCTGGAGCCTTTCATCGATGACATGACGCAGCAGGTCAGCCGTTCGCTGCAGTTCTACCTGGCGTCAGGTGGCGGCCGCGAGCAGCCGGACCTGATCCTGGTCTGCGGCGGTTGCGCGAACATTCCGGGCATCGCAGACGTTATCTCATCTCGCGTCGGTATCCCGACCGAAGTGGGCGATCCGCTCGGACAAATGAAGATTTCATCGAAAGCGAAGTCACAGGGCGTCACGAAAGACGCAACGGCCCTGCTGACGGCTTGCGGTCTGGCACTAAGGAGTTTCGACTAAGATGCCAAGCATTAACCTATTGCCGTGGCGCGAAGCAGAGCGCAAGAAGCGACAACGAGACTTCGGCGTAGCACTAGCCGCCGGTGTCGTCGTCGCCATCGCCGGCGTTCTTGCGACGATGTTCTTCTACGACGGCCTGATCGACAACCAGATGGACAAGAACAATCGCCTGACGGCCGAGATCCGCGAGCTTGAGAAGAGCATCGAGGAGATCGACGGATTGGAGCGGCAGAAAGAACGCCTGCTTGCTCGCATGGAGATCATCAACCGGTTGCAGAAGAGCCGCCCGGAAATCGTCCACCTGTTTGACGAGATGACCCGCCAGCTGCCAGACGGCGTGTACCTGACCAGCATGCGGCAGACCGGAGATCGGATTCAGATTCGCGGTATCGCGCAGTCGAGCACTCGCGTCTCTGCATTGATGCGCCAGATCGACGCCTCCGACTGGATGACGGACCCGGAGGTTGAGCGTGTCTCGACGACGACCGTCGGCAATTCGCGCCAGGCCGAGTTCACCGTGTACCTCAAGCAGGTTCGTTTCTCATCAGGGGGGGACGAAGTATGAATGTCATGGAGGAACTCCAGGCGCTTGACGTCAATGACGTCGGTCGCTGGCCGCTGGTATTCCGCGCCGCCGTCATCGCGATCGTATTCGTCGGTGTCCTGGGACTGGGTATCTACTTCACCATCGTGAAGGACAAGGCGCCGCAGCTGCAGAAGGCCGAAGCCACCGAGCAGGATCTTCGCCAGGTATTCGAGAACAAACAGCGCAAGGCCGCTAACTACGACGAGTACAAAGAGCAGCTCGCAGAGATGGAACAGTCTTTCGGCACGATGCTCCGCCAGTTGCCCGGTGAGACCGAGATCCCGAGCCTGATCGTCGACATCTCGCAAACGGGACTTGCAGCCGGCCTGCAGGAGCGGCTGTTTGAACCGCAGTCGGAAGTGCCGCGCGACTTCTACGCCGAGAAGCCGATTCGAATCCGTCTGACCGGCGGCTATCACGAGATCGCCGACTTCGTTAGCGGTATTGCAGCGCTGCCGCGTATCGTGACCTTGCACAACATCAATATTACGTCCGGTGGCGGGGCTGGTGTCTACAACGAGCTGAGCATGGAAGTTACCGCCAAGACCTATCGCTACATTGAGGAGGCTGACTAATGGCTGTCAAAGCATGGTCAAAACTCGCAATCGTGGCCTTTGTCGCAGCTGGCATGGCCGGTTGCGGATCGGACATGGATGAGCTCGACGCTTACATCAACGAGGTCAAACAGCGACCCGGTCGTGGCATTGAGCCGTTGCCCGAGATCATCCCCTACGAAGTATTCGAGTATCAGGCGGGCGATCAAGGCTTTCGGCCGCCGTTCCAGCCAGACACGCCGCAGTCGGCGGGTGGCGCAGCGGGCGGTGCGCGACCGGACCCGGATCGCGTTCCGGAGTTCCTCGAGAGCTTCCCGTTAGACACGCTTCGCATGGTTGGCACGCTGGACATGTCCGAGAACGTTTACGGCCTCGTGCAGACCTCAGATGGCCTGATTCATCGCGTGATCCTCGGCAACTACATGGGGCAGAACGACGGTCGAATCACTGGAATTACGGAATCAGAAATCACACTGGTTGAGATTATTTCTGATGGTATAGGCGGCTACATTGAAAGAGACGCCGCGATCAGTCTTCAGAACTGATACCTGAATGGAACTGGGAGTAATAGGAATGACGCTCAAATTTGAACCGACGGTCGGAATTCGACGTACGGTGTTGTCTTTGGCTGCAGCGGCGCAGGTGCTGTTCTTCGCGATGAGCGCGAACGCACAGGTCCCGAATCAACTGCAGGACATTCAGGTACAGAGTCTGCCGGGCGAACAGGTAGAGCTGAAGCTCATCATGAGCGAAGCTGCTCCTGAGCCGCTGGCTTTCACGATCGAAAATCCTGCGCGAATCGCGCTCGACCTTCCTGACACAGCACTCGCGCTTAGCTCCCGCCGTCGCGACGTCAATATGGGTCCGCTGGACACCGTACTGACGGCCGAGGCCAACGGCAGGACGCGTGTCGTACTGAATCTCGATCAAATGGTTGCTTACGAGACTCGACGCAGCGGCAACGTCGTGACAGTCGTGCTCGGAGACGGCGACGACTACAGCGCTGGAACCACCCAGTTCGCCAGCAATGTAACGTCATCTCCGGCTACCTACTCGTCGCCGGGCGTTCGTTCGGTAGACGGCATCGACTTCCGCCGCACGCGTGAGGGTGGCGGTCGCGTCATGATCCAGTTGAGCGATCCGTCAACGCCGGTCGATATTCGACAGGAAGGCGGTCGCGTTGTTGCGGTATTCAAGGACACGGAACTCCCGGCCGAGCTGATGCGTCGCCTGGATGTGATGGACTTTGCGACACCGGTTTCTACCGTCGATGCGCTGCGTTCCAATCTCGACACGCGCGTCGTCATCTCGGCCGAAGGCCGCTACGAGCAGCTGGCTTATCAGTCTGACAATGAGTTCACGATCGAGATCAACCCGGTCGTCGACGCCGAGGAAGCTGAGAGCGGGCTGTTCTCGGAGACGAAGGAATACGAAGGACAGCGCCTGACGCTGAACTTCCAGGACATCGAGACGCGTGCGGTGCTGCAGCTGCTCGCCGAGACGTCCGGCAAGAACATCGTTGTGTCCGACACGGTATCCGGCAACGTCACGCTGAGACTGCGTAACGTTCCGTGGGACCAGGCACTCGATATCGTCATGACGACGAAGGGTCTGGACATGCGCCAGAACGGCAACGTCATCATCGTCGCCCCGGCCGATGAAATCGCGGCCCGCGAGACGGCGGACCTCGAGGCCAAGCAGGCGATCAGCGAGCTGGAGCCGATGTACTCCGAGTTCCTGCAGGTTAACTACGCGAAGGCCGACGACCTGGCGGGCCTGATTTCGGGTGGCGGCGGCAACTCGCTGCTGTCGGATCGCGGCAGCATCGCCGTCGACTCACGCACGAACACGCTGTTGGTGCAGGACACGGCCGAGAAGCTGCAGGATATTCGCCGACTGGTTCGCACGCTCGATATTCCGATCAAGCAGGTCCTGATCGAGTCGCGCATCGTCGTTGTCAACGATGACTTCAGTCGCGATCTTGGCGTGCGTCTCGGTGTCACCGCGTTCCGGGAGAACAGTGCTGACGGCGTCACGGTGATTTCCGGCTCCGGCACCGGTACCGACACCATGATTGGGTCGGCGCTCGATAACCTCGCCGATCCGTCGAACGGTACGATCTTCCCGATCGAGTTGCCGGCACTCAACAACCGTTACAATGTGTCCCTTCCGGTTGCCGAGGGCGCAGGCCGCTTCTCGCTGGCAGTCCTCGAGAGCGACTACCTCGTCGATCTCGAGCTGACGGCGCTCGAGGCCGAGGGCCGCGGCGAGATCGTTTCGACGCCTCGCGTCATCACGGCCAACCAGAGCGAAGCGCGCATCGAGCAGGGTGTCGAGATTCCGTATCAGCAGGCCTCGTCGTCAGGTGCGACGAACGTACAGTTCAAGAAGGCAGTGCTTAGCCTGACGGTCACGCCGCAGATCACGCCCGATAACAAGATCATCATGGACCTCAACGTCAACAAGGACAGCGTAGGCCAGGTCATCTCCACGGGTGGTGCTGGCGGCACGGTACCGTCGATCGATACCCGACAAGTGCAGACCCAGGTACTGGTCCAGGACGGCCAGACGGTCGTACTCGGCGGCATCTACGAGACCGAACGTCGTGAGACGATCACGAAGGTTCCGGTTCTTGGCGACATTCCGATTGCCGGCAACCTGTTCAAGAACAAGACTCGCACGAACAACAAGGCCGAGCTGCTGATCTTCGTTACACCGCGGATCTTGTCGGAAGGGGCAACGGTTAATTAGGGCCTGTCCCTGTCACCTAAGCTAGTCTTGTAAAAAGCCGGGCATTCGCCCGGCTTTTTACCTTTCAGGCCGATCATCACCAAGCACTCAGCGGCGTTGTCGTTCGCTTGTGTAGCGGTGCTACACGGCGCTCGCTCCGCCTTGCTGAGCACTTGGTGACGACCGGCAAGACCAGCTTAGGTGACAGGGACAGGCCCCGGCCTCTTTTTTTGGTTTCCGCCAGGCTGGCTGTGGCATGCTGTTTCATGGATGAGCACTTTAAGCAGCATATTTCTCGTGGGCCCTATGGGTGCCGGCAAGTCGGCCGTCGGTCGACAGCTCGGCAGGCTGCTGAACATGGAGTTCATCGACAGCGACGATGAGATAGAGAGGCGCACCGGCGTCGACATTGCCTTTATCTTCGAGAAAGAGGGAGAGCAGGGTTTCCGCGATCGGGAGAGCCGGGTCATCGATGAATTGTCACAGCGCCAGGGTATTGTCCTTGCGACCGGCGGTGGCGTCGTTATGCGCGACGAGAACCGCAATTGCCTCGCCGCTCGCGGCTTCGTCGTCTACCTGCAGACCAGCGTCGAGCAGCAATGGCAGAGGACCAGCAAGGGTCGCCACCGGCCGTTGTTGCTCCGTGAGGATCCGAAGGCTGCGTTGCAGGAGCTGATGGACCTGCGTGAGCCTCTCTACAAGGACCTCGCAGACCTCGTCGTCGATACGGACGGCCGAAAAGTAGGGTCCGTCGCCGGGGAAATTGCGAGGTGCGTCAACGAGGGATGACGTTCTTACCGCGGCCCGGTTTGTGCGTTAACCTTATCCTTTTAAGCGCAGCATACTCAGCGTGACTGTTTTGCATCAGATTTCCGTCGACCTCGGCGACCGCTCTTATCCCATCGTCATCGGCAGCGAGCTGCTGTCCGGAGGCTTCGACCTGTCACCCTTTATTGCCGGTGCGAATTGCCTGGTCGTGACGAACGAGACTGTTGGCCCGCTGTACGAGGCGGCGCTGCTCGACAGCCTGTGTGGCAGGCAGGTCGAGACGCTGGCGCTGCCGGATGGTGAGCAGTTCAAGACGCTGGACACGATGGTCAGCATTCTGGATCGGCTGACCGCCTCGGGTTTTTCGAGAGATACGACGCTGATAGCGCTCGGCGGAGGCGTCGTCGGCGACATTACCGGCTTCGCGGCGGCCTGCTACATGCGGGGCGTCGACTTCATCCAGGTACCTACGACGCTGCTGGCGCAGGTCGATTCATCCGTAGGTGGCAAGACCGGCGTCAATCATGCCGCCGGAAAAAACCTCGTTGGCGCGTTCCACCAGCCGCGCATGGTCATGATCGATACGAACACGCTGTCGACGTTGCCGGAGCGGCAGATGAAGGCGGGGCTGGCGGAGGTGATCAAGTACGGCGCCATTGCTGACCTCGAGTTCCTTGCCTGGCTGGAAGACAACATGCAGGCGCTGCTGGAAAAGGATGCCGGCGCGCTCGCCCATGCGATCAGGCGTTCCTGCGAACTGAAGGCGGAGGTGGTCTCGGACGACGAACGGGAGGCCGGTCGCCGCGCGATTCTGAACTTCGGCCACACCTTCGGTCACGCCATCGAACGCTGCCAGGGCTACGGTGATTGGTTGCACGGCGAAGCGGTCGCGGCCGGCATGGTGATGGCCGCCGAGTTGAGTGGCCTGCCGTCCGGCGATGTCGATCGCCTGCGAACGCTGATCGAAACAGCCGGCCTGCCGGTCGCATCCCCGGATATCGGCGAAGAGGCCATGCGCGACGCCATGGGCATGGACAAGAAGGTGCGCTCCGGGCAGCTGCGATTCGTCCTGCTGGAGTCACTGGGCCACGCTGTCGTCAGCAGCGACTACGACGATGCCGTTCTGAGCAGGGTGCTGAGCTCCGCCGCATGACGCTCGCGCCCTACGCAGCCAACGAGAGCACATCGCGTGGCCGGCGCCACCCTGAGTCGCCAGCCGCCTACCGGGGTGAGTACCAGCGGGACAGGGACAGAATCATTCACTCGACCGCGTTCCGGCGCCTGATCTACAAGACGCAGGTATTCGTCAATCACGAGGGCGACCTGTACCGGACACGCTTGACGCATTCCATCGAGGTCTCACAGATCGGCCGGTCCGTCGCGCTCGCGCTGAACCTTAGCGAGCCGCTGACGGAGGCGATCTGCCTGGCGCACGATCTCGGCCACACGCCCTTCGGTCACGCCGGCCAGGACACGCTGAATACCTGCATGCGGGAATACGGTGGCTTCGAGCACAATTTCCAGTCTCTGAGGGTCGTCGACGAGCTCGAGTCGAGATACGCCGACTTCCCCGGGCTGAACCTGATGTTCGAGACGCGGGAGGGCATCCTCAAACATTGCTCTGCGAAGAACGCGAGAACGATTGGCGAGCTGGGCGAACGCTTTCTCAAGCGACGGCAGCCGGGTCTCGAGGCCCAGATCGCCGACATCGCCGATGCGATCGCCTACAACAACCACGACATAGACGACGGGTACCGGGCGGGGCTGTTGACTCTGGATCAATTGAGCAGCCAGGCGCTGTTCGCGCGGCCGTTCAACGAGGTGCGCTCGCTGTATCCGGACCTCGAGGATCGCCGCCTGGTCTATGAAATCATTCGACGCATGATCGGCTTCGTCGTGACGGACCTGATCGAACACTCGGCGCGACTGATCGGTGGGCTTGACCTTCAGTCGATTGACGACGTCCGTGCAGCCGGCACGCCGCTGGTTCGTATGTCCGACGAGGTCGCCGAGCAGCACCTCGAGATGAAGCGCTTCCTGCACAAACACCTGTACAGCCACGAGAAGAAGATACAGACAGAGCAGGACGCGCAGAGAATGCTCGAGACGCTGTTCGAAGCGTATATGAAAGACACGTCGGCGATGCCGCAGAAATTCGCCAACCAGGCCGCGAGCTCTGATGAACACGGCAGAGCCAGGGTAGTCGCCGACTACATAGCGGGCATGACCGACCGCTATGCGATGGCGGAGTACGAGAAGCTCGAGGGCGAATGACCGCCCCGAAGGCCGAATCCGGAACACTTGTTGCCGCTAACGGGTTAGAATCGCGCCGCTTCCGAGATTTAAGGACACCGAGTGAAATCGATAGACAACCGAGACCGGCTGATCTTCGCCATGGATGTGCCGGACTGCGACGAAGCGCGCAGGCTGACCGAGACGCTCGGCGATTCAGTGACGTTCTATAAGATCGGGCTCGAACTCATGATGAGCGGCGGCTACTTCGAGCTGCTCGACTGGATGCTCGAGCGCGACAAAAGAGTGTTCTGCGACCTCAAGTTCTTCGACATCCCGGCGACCGTCGGCAAGGCCGTTCGGCAACTGAAAGACCGCGGCGCGAGCTTCGTTACCGTGCACGGCAACCAGTCCATCATGGAGGCGGCCGCTGAAAACAAGGGTGACAGCCTGAAGGTGCTGGGTGTCACGGTGCTGACCAGCCTCGACCGCGGCGACATGGACGATCTCGGTTTCGACTGCGACATAGAGGCGCTGGTCCTGTCCCGCGCGAGGCGGGCGCTCGAGGCGGGATGCGACGGCGTTATCTCTTCCGGACTGGAGGTCGCGAAACTGCGCGAGAATGTCGACGAGAAGCTGCTCGTCATCACGCCCGGCATACGACCGGTCGACAACAAGCCGGAGGGCGACCAGAAGCGCGTCGTCACCGTCGAGACCGCGTTTAGTAACGGCGCAGATTACATCGTCGTCGGCCGGCCGATCCGCGACGCGGCAGACCCGAGAGCGGCGGCCGAGGCTATCCAGGCCTCGATTGAATCCACGGTGAACTCACAATGACGGAACTGAAGAACGATCTCTTTCTGCGCGCACTCAAGCGCCAACCGGTGCCGCGCACGCCGATGTGGATCATGCGCCAGGCCGGCCGCTACCTGCCGGAATACCGCGCGACCCGGTCAGAGGCCGGTGACTTCATGAGCCTGTGCCGCAATGCCGAGCTTGCCTGCGAGGTAACGCTGCAGCCGTTGCGTCGCTACCGCCTCGACGCGGCCATCCTGTTCTCCGACATCCTGACCGTGCCCGACGCGATGGGCCTCGGGCTCTATTTCGAAACGGGCGAGGGGCCGAAGTTCGAGCGGCCGCTGCAAACGGCAGCCGAGATCAGGCAGCTTAAACTCCCCGACGTTGCAGAGACGCTGGGCTACGTCTTCAACGCCGTATCGACGATCCGCCGCGAACTGAACGGTGACGTTCCGCTGATCGGTTTCGCGGGCAGCCCGTGGACCGTCGGCACGTACATGGTCGAGGGCGGCTCCAGCCGCGAGTTTCCTCGAATCAAAGGCCTGGCCAAGGAAGATCCTGCAACGCTGTCACTGTTGATGGACAAGATCGCCGAGACGACGACCGAGTACCTGAACGCCCAGATTGAGTCTGGCGCCCAGGCGGCGATGATCTTCGATACCTGGGGTGCGGCGCTCGAGCCTGACGACTATCGACGTTTCTCGCTTGCCAGCATGCAGAAGATCGTCGACGGCCTTATCCGCAGTCGTGAAGGTCGGGACGTGCCGGTCATCCTGTTCACGAAGGGGGCCGGTCCGCTGCTTGCCGACATGGTCGGCACCGGCTGTGATGCGCTTGGCGTCGACTGGACGACCGATCTCGCCGACGCGAGGCGTTACGTGCAAGACAAGGTTGCCCTGCAAGGCAACCTGGACCCGGCGACGTTGCGCGAGAGCCCGGAAGTAATCAGGGAGGGCGTGGCGCGAGTCCTTGAGAGTTACGGCACCGGTCCCGGCCACGTATTCAACCTCGGTCACGGCATTACGCCGGACATCGATCCGGATCATGTGTCCGTGCTGGTCGATGCCGTCCACGAGCTGAGTCCCCGCTACCACACCGGCGGCTGACCCAGGCGCCGCCTGGGCCGTCTCCTCCGGGGCTTGCGCCGATTCAGTCGGTCACTTCGTCCCGCAGCTCGCGCCTCAGGATCTTGCCAACGTTCGTCTTCGGCAGGTCCTCACGAAACTCGACCTCGCGCGGCCGCTTGTAGTTGGTCAGGTTCTCGGCACAGTAGTCGAGCACGTCCTGCTCGGTGACGCCGTCGTGCTTGCGCACGGCGAATATTTTGACGTGCTCGCCGGATTTCGGGTTCGGCACGCCAATCGCCGCCGCCTCGAGGATGCCGTCTAGCTCGACAACGATGTTCTCCACTTCGTTCGGATACACGTTGAAGCCCGACACGAGGATCATGTCCTTTTTGCGGTCCTCGATGAAGACGTAGCCGTCTTCGTCCATGCGGCCGACATCACCGGTCTTCAGCCAGCCGCCCGGCAGCATGGTCTTCTCTGTCTCTTCGGGTCGCTGCCAGTAGCCTTCCATGACCTGCGGTCCGCGAATGCAGATCTCGCCGATCTCCCCGACCGGCAGCGGGTTGCCGTCGTCGTCCGCGATGATGACGTCGGTGGACGTGATCGGGAGGCCGATCGACCCGGAGAATTCGGCCGTCGGCTTGTTGCAGATCGACGCCGGAGACGTCTCGGTCAGGCCGTAGCCCTGTACGACGTTGGAGCCGGTGACCGCTTTCCATTGCTCGGCGACGGCGGGTTGCACGGCCATGCCTCCGCCGACGACGACCTTGAGCTCCGAGAAGTCGAGTTGATCGAATCCTGGCGTGTTCAGCAGCGCCGCGAACAGCGTGTTGACGGCATTGAACAGGCCGAACTTGTAATGGCTGAGTTCCTTCACAAAAGCGGGGAAGTCGCGCGGGTTCGTGATCATGACATTGAGGAAGCCCTGCGAGATGCCGACGAGGCAATTACCCTGCAGCGAGAAGATGTGATAGAGCGGCAGCGCGCAGACGGCGACCACCTGGTCAGTGCCTCCAAAAACATTGCCCTGCCACGCTTCGGTCTGTGCGACGTTGTAGACGAGGTTGCGGTGGCTCAGCATGGCGCCCTTCGAGACGCCGGTCGTACCGCCCGTGTACTGCAGGAACGCAATATCGGTCAGCTCGACGTCGACCTCCTGGAGCGTCTTGCCGGCGCCGCGTTTCAGTGCGTCGTTGAAGCTGATGGTCTTACCCAGCGTATGGGCCGGGACGACCTTCTTGACGTGCTTCAGCACGAAGTTGACGATCGCGCCCTTCGGGAACTTTAGCAGGTCGCCGACGTTGGTCAGGATGACGTTTTCGACGTCGGTGTCGTCGACGACATCGGCCAGCGTGTGTCCGAAGTTTTCGAGAATGACGATCGCCTTCGACCCGGAGTCTTTGAGCTGGTGCTTTAGCTCGCGAGCGGTGTACAGCGGATTAACGTTGACGGCGATGAGGCCGGCCCGCAGGATCCCGCACATTGCGACCGGGTACTGCAGCACGTTCGGCAGCATGATCGCGACCCGGTCGCCCTTCTTCAGCCCGAGGTCCTGCTGCAGGAAGGCCGCGAACTGCAGCGACAGCCGGTCCAGGTCGGCGAACCTCAGAGTCGTTCCCATGTTTGTGAACGCGTCGCGGCCTGCGAACACCTCGAAGCTGTGCTCGATCATCTGCTTCAGCGACTTGAAACGTGGCGTCTCGACCGTGGCCGGAATGCCCGGGTCGTAAGACTTGAGCCAGATTTTTTCCATCCTAATCCCCCCTGACGCCGACGGGACGGCCGCCGGCATTCGTACTAGTGTGCAGTTACTCTATGGCGATCGTTGCGGGCGACCGTTGCAGCGCCTCCTTGATGACAGGCCAGGCATTGTCGAGAAGGACCGGCTGCGCCTTCGCATTCGGGTGAATACCGTCGGGCAGCATCAGATCCTCGTCGAGAGCGACGCCATCCATAAAGAAGTCTATCCACGGCAGATCGTATTCGTTTGCCAGGTCTTCGAACACGGCCTCGAACGCCCGCGTGTACCGGGGGCCGTAATTCGGCGGAATGCGAATGCCTAAGAGCGCGACATTGGCCCCGGCGGCCTTGCTTTTCGTGATCATCGTCTCCAGATTGTTTTTCATCCGGGAGGGCGGAAAGCCGCGTAGCCCGTCATTGCCGCCCAGCTCGAGCACGACCACCGACGGCGAAAAGCGCTCGATCGCGTCATCGATGCGTTCGACACCGCCCTCTGTCGTCTCGCCGCTGATGCTGGCGTTGACGACCTGATGTTCGTACCCTTGGGTCTCGAGCCGCTGCTGCAACAATTCAGCCCAGGACTGGTCAACGTCAATACCGTAGCCTGCGCTCAGGCTGTCCCCGAGAATCAGGATGACCGGGTTCTTCGCGGTACTGGCACTGGCGCTGACAGCAAACAGCAAGATAAAAAGGATTAGTGTCTTTCTCATGTCGAATCAGTCAATGGTTGGCGGCGACGTGCTCTCAGCGCACGAAGTCAGCAAAGAGGTTAGCAGTCCGGAAGGTACTCTGACCATCCTGTCGGACGTCAGTTTCGCAATTTCGAGCGGCGAGTCCGTCGCGATTGTCGGCCCGTCGGGCGCGGGCAAGTCGACCCTGCTCGCGCTGCTGGCCGGACTCGACCTGCCGACCCGGGGTTATGTCGAGCTGAACGGCGCGAACCTGTCAGATCTCGATGAAGACGGTCGGGCGAAGGTCCGGGCGGACAGCGTCGGTTTCGTGTTCCAGTCCTTTCACCTCGTGCCGTCGCTGACGGCGCTCGAGAACGTGATGCTGCCCTTAGAGCTTGCCGGCGAGACCGATGCCAAGGGCAAGTCGCGGGGAATCATCGAGCAGGTCGGTCTCGGCGAGCGTTGGAGCCACTACCCGGCACAGCTGTCCGGCGGTGAGAAGCAGCGCGTTGCCCTCGCTCGAGCGTTCTCGACAGAGCCGGCAGTGCTGTTTGCCGATGAGCCGACCGGGAACCTGGACAGCCGTACCGGCGAGACGATCATGAACCTGATGTTCGAGCTCAACAAGACCTCATCCACGACGCTGATCCTCGTCACGCACGATAGTGCGCTGGCGAACCGCTGCGATCGGGTGATCGCGCTCGATTCGGGCAAGCTTGCCAGCGACACGCGGGCCGCCGCGGCATGAGAGCGCTGAGCTTCTCGCTTAGGAGCTTCGGACGGGAGCTGCGGTCCGGCGAGGTCCTCGTCCTCCTTTCGGCCGTCATCCTCGCCGTCGGCGCACTGACGGCGGTCGGGTTCCTGACCGACCGAATCAGCAAGGCCGTCACGCGACAGGCTAACGAGGTACTGGCCGCGGACCTGCGGCTTCGCTCGCAGGAGCCGATCCCGGCAAGCTATGAACAGAGCGCCATCGACCTCGGCCTGGACACGGCGCGCATGGTGTCCTTTCCGTCGGTCGTGTTCGCCGGCGACTCAAGCGCGCTGTCGACCGTCATCGGCGTGTCCGACGGCTACCCGCTGCGCGGTGAGGTGCGACTGGCCGACGACCTGTTCGGCGAGGAGCGAGTCGCGGCCGGCGCGACGCCGCGCGGCGAAGTCTGGGTCGACTCCGGCTTGTTGGCGCGCGTCGGCGCGAACGTCGGCGACACGCTGGGCGTCGGTGAGCTCGACCTGACGATCAGCGCGATCGTCAGCTACAGGCCCGACCAATCGATCGGTTTCGCGTCGCTGGCGCCGACCCTGCTACTGAATATCGACGACATGGACGCTACCGGGCTGATCGGCGAGGGCAGCCGGGTCCGCTACTCGCTGCTGGTGGCCGGTCAGGACGAGTCGGTAGGCGCTTTCCGTGAGGCCATCAACCAGGACGGACTGCCTGACGCGCTGCGTGTGCGTACGCAGGAGGAGAGTAGCGAGAGTGCGTTCCGCGCCGCGGATCGTGCCAAGCGCTTCCTGTCGCTGACCGCGGTCATCAGCCTGCTGTTGAGCGCCGTCGCTGTCGCCATGTCGGCGCGACGATTCGCGCATCGGCGCCTCGATACCGTCGCATTAATGAAGAGTCTCGGCGCTACCCAGCAATTTGTTATTGCTGTGTCGCTGATCCAGCTAACGCTCCTGGGCCTGATCGGCGTCGCACTAGGCAGCGTCGTCGGTTTTGCAGCCGAGGCGGGGCTGTCGGTCATACTCGCTGACGTCATTGCGGCGGACCTGCCGGACCCGGGGCTCACGCCCGTGTTGCTGGCGAGCGGCAGCGCGTTTGTCCTGCTGATCGGGTTCGCGTTGCCGTCGCTGTTGCAGCTCAGGAATACGCCGCCGCTTCGCGTATTGCGGCATGACGCGATGCCGCCGGCGCCGTCCCGTATTCTCATGGTCTCGCTGTCACTCGCGGCCGTTGCCGCGCTGCTGTACCGCTCCGTCGGCGACCCTCGCATGTTGCTGTTCCTGCTGACCGGCATCGTCATCATCGCCGCCGCACTGTACGGCGTGGGCCGCGGCCTGGTCGCCGCGATGGGCCGGTTCCGATCGGGCGTTGGCGTCGCGTGGCGCTATGGCCTTGCAAACGTGGCGCGACGCGGACGCGCAAGCGCGGTGCAGGTCGTCGCCTTTGGCCTCGGCCTGACGGTATTGCTGCTACTGACGCTGGTTCGAACAGACCTCTTAGGTGACTGGCAGCGCACGCTCGACGAGAGTGCGCCGAACCATTTCATGATCAATATCCAGCGTAGCGAGACCGACTCGGTGCGAGAGATCTTCACGAGCCAGGGCCTAAAGGCCCCCGACCTGTCGCCGCTGGTGCGCGCGCGCATGACGACCATCAATGATACGCCGGTCAAGGAATACGAGTCGCCGAACCCGCGGGAGCGCTGGTTCCTCGAGCGTGAACAGAACCTGTCCTGGGCTGCAACGCTCGACGACAGCAACGAGTTGCTCGACGGTGAGTGGTGGCCGGCCGATTACGACGGTCCACCACTGGTATCAATCGAGGAAGAGGCTGCGATGGAAAACGGCCTCGCCATTGGCGATCGGCTGGCGTTCGAGGTGGCCGGCCAGGTCATCGAGGCCGAGATCGTCAGCGTGCGTCGCATCAACTGGGATTCTTTCAAACCGAATTTCTTCCTCGTGTTCTCGCCCGGCGCACTCGACAACTACCCTGCGACCTTCATCGGCAGCATGCGCGTCGCGGAGCAGGACAACCCTGTGTTGGTCGATCTCGTGCGCAAGCACCCGAGCATCTCGGTCATCGATCTCGACTCCATCCTGCAGCAGGTGCGCGGCATCATCGAGAAAGCCAGTCTCGCCGTGCAGGCCGTGTTCTTCTTTACGCTGGCGGCCGGCATCGCGGTGCTGTTCGCCGCGGTCCAGTCGACGATCGACGAGCGTCGCTTCGAGAGCGCCATGCTCAGGGCGCTCGGTGCCCGCAAACGCATCGTCTTCTCCGGCGTTATGGCCGAGTTCGCCGCGCTGGGAACGGCGGCGGGCGTCCTCGCCTCGGCGGGCGCTTCGGCGCTGGCCGCCGTGCTGGCCGTGCAACTTTTCGAGCTGCCGTACTCGTTCAACCCGCTGCTGTGGGTCGTCGGCGTCAGCGCGGGCCTGGTCATCGTCTGCGCGAGCGGCTACTTCGCCGCCAGGAGCGCGATCAACTCGGCGCCGGTCGACGTGCTGCGCGGCGCTGGTTAGCCAATGTCGGAGAAGCTGTCCTGCGGAATCGTACTGGCTCGCTACGAAGCCGGCCACTGCCTGACGCTGCTACTGCGCGCTTACCAGTACTGGGACTTTCCAAAGGGTTTCAGCGAGGCGGGAGAGACACCCATCGAGACCGCCGTCCGCGAACTGCACGAGGAGACCGGTATCGACGAGGCGAATTTCGACTGGGGCGAGCGCTTCATGGAGACCGGTCCCTACAGCCGCGGCAAGGTCGCGCGATACTACATCGCGAGCACGAGCCAGGCCGATGTCGTCATCGGTCCGTCGCCGGACACCGGCGAGCCGGAGCACCATGAGTGGCGATGGGTCAGCTTCGACGAGGCCTACGACATCACCGCGCCGAGAGTCAGGGAAGTCGTTCGCTGGTCGAGGCAGGTCATCGGCGTCTGATCTGCCGCCGGGACTAACGGTGTTTTTCAGACGACGCGGTTCCGGCTCTCGCCGGCAAGAAACGCGCGGGTATTGAGCGCGAGTTCCGTGATCGCATTCTGGCGCGCCTCGCGCGTCGCCCACGCGATATGCGGCGTGACGATCAGGTTATCGCCGGCGTAATCCAGCAGCGGATCTCCGTTGACCGGGGGCTCCTCGGGCAACACGTCGATCGCCGCGCCGGCGATGTCACCTGCTTTGAGCGCTTCGGCGAGCGCCTGCGTGTCGATCAGCGCCCCACGAGCCGTGTTGATCAGGAAGGCGTCCGCTTTCATGGTGTCGAGCGCCTTGCGGTCGATGATCCCGCGGGTATCGTCGTTTAGCGGACAATGCAGCGAGATCACGTCTGATTCTCTTAGCACCGTCTCAAGCGGCACCCGATCCGTAAGCACGCCCGTGCTGCCCGGACGCGCAGCGACTATCGTCTTCATACCGAACGCCCCGGCGGCCGTAGCGACCCCCCGTCCCAGCTCGCCAAAGCCTACGATCCCGAGCGTCATATCGGTCAGCTGGCGCAGCGGCCACGACAGCGGGCAGAAGTCGTCCGATGCCTGCCAGCCGCCGGCGCGCGTAAACGCGGCATAATTGCCGAGATTGTGGGTCAGCATCAGCAGCGTGCCCATCACGTGCTCGACAACGGATTGGGTGCAGTACGCGCGGATGTTGCTGACGACCACGCCCGCAGCCTTCGCGCCGTCCAAGTCGATGTTGTCCGTGCCGGTCGCGGTCAGGCCGATGAAGCCGAGCTCGGGCGCAGCGTTCAGCAACTCGTCGGTGAAGCGGATCTTGTTCGTGAAGACCAGGCGACTGCCGGCGATTCTCTCTGCGACCTGGTCGCTTTCCGTGACATCGTATACGTCGAATTCGTCGACCAGCGCTGACAACGGAGACAGGTCGAGGTCGGGCCCCATCGTGGCGTAATCGAGAAAAACGGCTTTCATGCGCTGACCAGTGACGGTAGATTGGCCGACGATGAAGCAAACATCGGGCGGAAGCAATTGCCGGCCCGGCGTTTTTGAGACCGCGGTCCTAAAGTTTTGGCGAATTCACGCGATCTAACTCTTGATGTCTGAACCTTTCTGGAAAACGAAGACGCTCGACGAGATGTCCGACGCCGAGTGGGAGTCGCTCTGTGACGGCTGCGGCTTGTGCTGCATGCACAAAGTCGAAGAAGAGACGACGGGCGACATCTACTATACGAACCTCGCGTGCCGGCTCTTCGACCTGAAGACCTGCCAATGTTCGGATTACGCGAATCGCACGAAGCAGGTTCCCGACTGCATGTCGCTTCGTCAGAACAAGTACAAGGACTTCAACTGGCTGCCGGGCAGCTGCGCCTATCGGCGCCTGTCGAACGGGCAGGACCTGCTGGACTGGCACCCGCTGGTTAGCGGCGATCCGAACACCGTGCACGAGGCGGACATTTCCGTGCTTGGCAAGGTGCTGTCCGAAAAAGACACCAACGAATGGACGGTCGCACAAAAGCTCGACGAGCCTTAAGCCCTCTCGTCAGCCGGTGTTCTGCAGGCCGCTGGCGATACCATTGATCGATGCGAGCAACGCTTCCAGCACGGCGTCATCCTTTCTGTCCGACTCCCGCCAGCGCTGCAACAGGTCGACCTGCAACAGGCTCATCGGGTCGACGTAGGGATTTCTCAGCATGATCGCTCGTTGCAGGAACGAATCCTCGGCGAGGATGCTGTCCTGGCCCGAGTAGTCCAGCAGTAGCTTTATCGTAAGCTTCAGTTCGTTCTCGATGATCGGGAAGAACCGGTCGTGCAGCGGACCGGCCAGGACGGAATACAGCTTCGAGATCCCGAGGTCAGACTTGGCGATGACCATTTCGGCATCCGCCCGCAGCGAACGCGTGTAGTACCAGTCCGTGAACATCTCGCGGAACGCTTCGTCGTCGAACTGTTCCGCAGCTCGGGCGATACCGGTCCCGAGCCCGTACCATCCCGGCAACAGGAAGCGAGACTGCGACCACGCGAAGACCCAGGGAATCGCTCGCAGGTCCTCGACGCCCTGCTGGCTGCGCCGCGAGGCGGGGCGCGAGCCAATACGCATGCGTTCGATGACGTCGATCGGCGTCGCCAGCCGGAAGTACTCGTAAAAGTCGGGAGTCTCGTAGACGAGCTCGCGGTAGACTTCGCGGCTCTCCGCCGCGATCACGTCCATCATCTCGTGCCATTCCGGCTTCTCGCTGCCCTTGTGTTTCGGGAGCGCCGTCGCCAACGCCACCGAGCCGATAACCTGCTCGAGGTTCCTGAGCGCGATGCCGCGCAGGCCGTATTTCTCGTTGATGATTTCGCCCTGCTCGGTCACGCGCAGGTTGCCATTGACGGTGCCCGGCGGCGATCCGAGCACAGCCGAGTGGGTCTTGCTGCCGCCGCGACTGATCGTGCCGCCGCGGCCGTGGAACAGCGTCAGCGACACGCCCTGCGACCCGACAGCGTCCACGAGCTTGACCTGCGCGTTCTGCAACGCCCAGCGAGCAGACGCCAGGCCTCCGTCCTTGTTGCTGTCCGAATAGCCGATCATGACCATCTGCTGGTTGTCGCGTGTCGCGAGGTGCTTGCGGTAGAACTCGGAGGACAACAGTGTCTCGAGGATCTCCGGGCCGTTGTCGAGGTCGTCCACAGTCTCCAGGAGCGGGGCAACATCAATCGCGATGTGACCGCGTCGATCCTGCAGCTCGGCCAGTTCGGCCAGCAACAGGACGGACAGCACATCGTCGGCGCCTTTGGTCATGCTGATGATGAACGGCCCAATCGCCTTCGGCCCGTATTTTCTGCGACAGAATCCGATGGCCTGGAATACCGCGATCGTCTTGCGCGCCTGCGTACTGAGTTGTTGCGGCAGGCCCTCCCTCGACTCGATCGCTTCGATGATCCTGTCTGACCGCACCGCCGGATCCAGTTCTTCCCAGTTCTCCTCGCCAAGGCATTCACCGACGACCTGTCGATGCACCAGCGCATCCTGGCGTACGTCGAGCGTTACGAGGTGGAAGCCATAGGTATCGATACGTCGCATCAGTCGCTTGACGGCGAACAGGCCCCCGTGCTCGCCACGATTCGCGCGCAGGCTATCGGCGATGATGGCGATATCGTCGCGTAACTCGTGAACGTCTTCATACGGGAAGATGTCGTCGTCGAAGGTCGACTGCAGACGTTGCTGGACCAGCCGCAGCAGCACGCGATAAGGCATATCGCGATGTCGCGCCGGGACGGCGTGATACGCATTCTGGAATATGTGGCGATATTCCTCGATCCTGTCCAGGACCGCCTGGTTGACGGTCACTCGGGGCGTCGACTGGCTGAGCTTCGTCGACAACTGCCCGCACTCGGTAAAATAAAGGTTCAGTGCGAGGGAACGCTGCCGCGCCAGCGTCTCGCGAATCGTCTTCGCATTGACGTTCGGGTTGCCGTCCATGTCGCCGCCGACCCACGAGGCGAAGCGCAGCAGGTCCGGCAAAACGACCTTCCGGCCCTCTTCGCCGTAAATCTCGACGATGGCCGCCCTGAGATTCTCATACAGCGGTGGCGTCGCGCGGTACAAAACGTCGGTGACGAAGAACAGCACGTGCTCGAGTTCGTCCGCGACGGTCATGCGCTCGCTCGGGTGTTCCTCGGTCTGCCAGCCCGTCGTGACCAGCAGGCGAATATTCTGCAGCGCCGCGTTGCGCTCCTGCGGCGTCATCGTCGGATTCAGCAGGTCGATCAGGTGACGAACGATCTTCTGTTCTTTCCTCAGGATCGTCCGCCGGGTCGGCTCGGTCGGATGCGCCGTGAACACCGGCTCGACGAGGATTCCGTTCAGCAGCTCCTGCAAGCCGTCGAGCGTCATGCCGTTGGCTTTCAGTTTCTGCAGCGTCTCCTCGAGTCCGCCGGGCTGGAATTCACCGACATCGAGCAGGTACTCGCGACGCCGGCGGATTCGATGCACCTTCTCGGCCACGTTGACCATCTGGAAGTAGGTCGAGAAGCTGCGAATCACCTCAAGAGCGAGCTCGGCGCTGATGCCGTGGACCAGTGCGGACAGCTCTTCACCCTCGCGTTCGTCGCCTTCGCGGCGCCGGATCGCCCGCTGTCGGGCGGTCTCTGCGATCTCGAACAGTTCCTCGCCGCCCTGCTCGCGAATCAACTGGCCGACAAGGTTGCCCAGTGTCCGGACGTCTTCGCGGAGCGCGCGGTCCTTGTCCTCGAACGCGAGGTCGACCCGACGCAGCGCTTTGGTGATACCGGTAGTCATAGGTCTAGTCGCGAAAGTTCTCGTACTGAAGCGGAAGATCGACGTCAGCTTCCTTCAGCATCCTGATCGTCGACTGCAGGTCGTCGCGCTTCTTGCCGCTGATTCTCAGTTTATCGCCCTGGATAGCCGCCTGGACCTTGATCTTGCTGCCTTTCACCATCTTGACCAGCTTGCGGGCCAGGTCTGTGTCGATGCCGCGACGGAGGATGACGGTCTTCCTGGCCTCCTGGCCACTCAGCTCGACTTCCTCCTCGTCGATGCAGGCGATGTCGATGCCGCGTTTAGACAGCTTCTGCCTGAGGATGTCCATCATCTGGTCCAGCTGGAACTCACTCTGCGAGGTCAGTCGGATGGCCTGCTCTTCAAGCTCGTACTTTGAACCCGTGCCCTTGAAGTCGAAACGCGTATTGACTTCGCGGTTCGCCTGGTCGACGGCGTTACTCGCCTCGTGCGAATCGAAATCGCTGACAACATCGAATGAGGGCAATGGAAGCCTCCCGCCTAAGATCCTGACTACAGTTTAGACCGAAATCAGGAAGATTTGAGCCTTGCCTTGACGAGTTCCTGGAAACGCGGCGTCAGGCCCGCGTCTTCGAAGACCGGGTCGCCGAAGTCATCTTCACGGATGATCTTGTCGCCGGGCTCGTAGGGCATCTCGGCCTGTAGCTGGATCAGCGAGGTCGACAGCAGGTCGCTGATGATCCTCTCTACGGACATGCCGGGAAACAGGTCGGACAGCGCCGCGATCCTCGCGGCATCTTCAACGGTCAGGTGAATCTCGTAGGTTTTTCGCGTCTTCGGCGGTGGCTTGCTGGCAGACCATGTGTCGAGTAAGGCTTTGAATGTCATCGTCCTGCGCTCCGGACCGCCAGTGCGGGTCCGACGATAGCAAAATCTCCCGGCACTGCCCAGATACCGCCGCAGCCAGTCGCGTCAAGCTTCTCCACACTCCAAGGATGAACTGGCAAGCATCAAGCGCGGGCGACGAGGCCGCCACATCCAACCGCGGCGGTGGCTTCTGCCCGCGCAACTCGCCGGTCGCGCTGCGGCTGGTCGCAGATCGCGTCCTCGCGACGCCCGCGTCCGTGGTTCGCCACACAGACCGCCTGCTCGTGATCGCGTCGACCACCCGTCACCTGAGCATCCTGATCGAAGGCTCGACCGCGAAGCGCCATCGGCTGGCCGACCATCTGAACAACGTCTTGCAGGGCGACGCCGGCGCACTGCGGGTCTCGACCGAGCCGCAGGCAGCCAGCGATGTGCTGCCTCGCTGTCCGTTGCTGTCCATCGAGCGCGGTGACTGCGAATGGTCCCGCTCACGGCTCAGCGTGCCGCCGGAGACGGCCTGGTTTCCCGAAAGACTGGTGCTTACCGAATACCTGTCCGGCGAAGGCGTCCTGGATCGTCAACGCATAGCCGACGCGATTGATCGCATCGTGGATGCCGCAGAAGCCTGCTTCGATACGGCGCGATGGCCAACGCCCGGCATGCAGCAGGACGCCTGGATGAACCGCCGGCTCGCGGTCAGCATCGCCGGATACCCGGTGCTGCACGAGCAGCATCGCTACACGCTGTCTGCTCTGCACCAGCTGACTGGTTGGGTCAGCGCCCGGTTGCAGGCCCGGTCGATGTGGCAAGCGTCGCGACGACGCCCGCTGCCGGCGATACTCGGCGCAGATCCCACACGCGGCATGCCGGGCGGAGAGCTCAAGGACGAGTGGCTGCGACGCTGGCAGGGCGCCGTGGACTCGACGGCCGTGCGTCATCGCAACCTGCTGGCGCTGGAGGTCGATTCGCTCGTGTATCGCAGCGCGGCTAACGGGCGTCTCAACACAGACCTGCTGCCCCTCATCGTCCATGCCGACGTCACGAGTGCCTCCTGTTCGTTGTCGCTGACAGAGGATGAGCGCCACAATCTGACGCAGAGCGTTCAGGCTTCCCTACAACAAAGGCATGCACTTGACCAGATTGCGAAGCACGTCTGAGTTGCGATACGGTCGAAAATCGATCGACGAAAAAGCGCGCTCTCAGCCGGCGCGTGTTTCAGGAGGGCGGGTTGCAAGCAGCGGCAATCGATGTTCACGGCATAGCGGTTCTCATTCTGACGATCGTCGCCCTGTTCCTGTTTACGCGTGACCAGATCCCACTGGAGTCTTCGGCGCTCGCCGTACTGATCGTTCTCGTCGCGGGCTTCCAGCTGTTTCCTTATGAAAGGGCCGGCGAGGTCCTTATCGGCCCCAAAGACTTCTTCGCGGGTTTCGGCAACGAAGCGCTGATCACGATCTGCGCCTTGATGATGGTCGGCAAGGCCCTGGAAACCACGGGCGCGCTGCAGCCGTTAGCGACCTATGTTGGCAGGGCGTGGTCGAAGACGCCGGTACTCGCCTTCATATCGACGCTGGTTGCCGGTGCGGTGCTTAGCGCCTTCATGAACAACACGCCAATCGTCGTGCTGCTGATGCCGATCCTGGTTGGCGCGTCGCTGCGCTCCAAGTTCCCTGTGTCAGGCGTCATGATGCCAATGGGTCTCGCGACGATCATCGGCGGCATGTCGACATCGATCGGTACGTCGACGAACCTGCTCGTCGTCGGTATTGCGCAGGACCTCGGGCATCCGCAATTCGGTGTCTTCGACTGGGTATTGCCCGTCGCCATTGTCGGCGGTTTCGGCATCGTGTTCCTGTGGCTGATCGCGCCGCGGATGCTGCCGGACCGTACGCCGCCGATGGCAGACACGAGCCCGCGCGTGTTCAGCGCGCAGATGCACGTGAAGGAGGACAGCTTTGCGGCGGGCAAGACGCTGTCCGAGGTATTGGCCAAGGCCGACGGCAACATGCGCATCGACAAGATCCAGCGCAGCGAGTCGCTGTTCCTGACCAAGCTGCCATCGGTCGTCATACAGCCGGGCGACCGACTGTTCGTCAAGGACACGCCGGATAACCTGAAACACTACGAGAGCGTGCTCGGCACAACGCTGTACAACGTGTCCGACAACGAGCACCCGATCGATGAGGACACGCCGCTGGACTCCGCTGGCCAGCAGCTGGCCGAGGTCGTCGTGACCCGCGGCTCGCCGCTGCACCAGAAGACGCTGACCGCCGCGCGATTCAGCGCGAGCACCGGGCTGATGCCGCTCGCGCTGCACCGCGCTCGAGCGCCGAGCTCGCAGATCACGAGCGAACTGAACTCGATCCGCCTGCGAGCGGGTGACGTCCTGCTCGTGCAGGGTTCGCGTGACTCGATTACCAAACTCAAGGACAGCGGCACGATGCTCGTGCTCGACGGCACGACGGACCTGCCGCACACGCAGAAGGCAAAGCGGGCGCTCGCCATCATGGCACTGGTCGTCGGAGCGGCGGCCACCGGCCTGACACCGATCTCGGTCAGCGCCGTCATCGGCCTCGGCCTGA
Organism: Woeseiaceae bacterium; assembly: GCA_030066655.1. Classification (GTDB taxonomy): domain Bacteria; phylum Pseudomonadota; class Gammaproteobacteria; order Steroidobacterales; family Woeseiaceae; genus UBA1847. The sequence goes on from JASJBE010000003.1 coordinate 56,321, forward strand.
TGATCGCAACCGGCTGCCTCGGTTGGCGGGATGCGACCAATGCGCTGTCGATCCCGGTGGTCATGATCATCGTCGCGAGCCTTGCGCTCGGTAAGGCGCTGCTCGGTACCGGCATGGCGGATTACCTGGCGATGAACTTCGTCGCGGCAACGTCAGCGCTGCCGGTGCCGATGATCCTGAGCGCGTTCCTGTTGCTGATGGCGATCATCACGAACCTCGTGTCGAACAACGCCGCGGCGGCCATCGGTACGCCGATTGCGATCGGGATCGCGGCGCAGCTCGGTGTCAGCCCGGACCCGTTTATTCTCGCCGTGCTGTTCGGGGCCAATATGAGCTTCGCGACGCCCTACGGTTACCAGACCAACCTGCTGATCTTCAGCGCCGGTGGCTACTCCTTTAACGACTTCCTGCGCGTCGGGATTCCGCTGACCATAATCATGTGGATCGGCTTTTCGCTGATCCTGCCTGTCATGTATGGCCTTTGAGCCGGCGCGATCGCGACGCCTGCGCTTGACGCTGGAACGACCAGCCGGTAAAAGAAAGGCCATGAACGCTCTGCACAACAGCAAGTGGTGGTGGCTGCCCGTCAAGGAGAGGGCGGCTGACTAGCTGACGTCTGAGCGAAGGAATATCAGAAGCCCGTCTCCGCAAACGTGGGGATGGGCTTTTTTAATGACTGTTATATGGCTGGAAAAGGATAGCTGGAAACCTGATGCAAGCACCTTTCGACATCGCGGCCGACCTGGACACGCCGGTCTCCGCCTACCTGAAGCTCAAAGCGCTGAAGCCTCGCTTCCTGCTCGAGAGCGTCGAGGGCGGAGAGCGACTGGCCCGCTATTCATTCCTCGGTTTCGGCGATTCGGTCGACCTGGTCATGACCGCGGACGGACTGCTGATCGGAGACCAGTCGCTGCCGCGCCCCACGACCCAGTCGGAGTACCTGGCCGTGCTTCGCGATGCGCTCGAGAAGGCGCCGCGACCGAAACCGGACGTCGAGGGCCTGCCGTTCTCCGGCGGCCTGGTCGGCGTCTCCGGCTACGATGTCGTGCGCCTGTTCGAGCGCCTGCCGACGCTGACCGCCCCCCAGACCAACGTGCCGGACGCGGCCTTCTGTGCGCCGTCCTCGTTCCTCGTGTTCGACCACCTGACGCGACGGGTCGCACTGTTGCACGACGGCTCGGAGTCCGAGCGCCAGGCGCTGCGGCGTGAGGTGATCCGGTTGCTTAACGGCCCGGTCCCGCGCCCGGAAGGTGAGGTCCACATCTCCCCGGTCGAGGCGAGCTTCGACGAAGCCGAATTCTCGGACCGCGTCAACGCGTGCAAGGAGTACATCGCGTCCGGCGACATCTACCAGATCGTGCTGTCCGTGCTGTTTCGCGGTAAGACCAACGTGTCGCCCTTCGAGGTGTACCGGGCGATGCGGCTGATCAACCCGTCGCCCTACATGTTCTTCTTCGACTTCGGCGAGCTGTCCGTCGTCGGCTCCTCGCCGGAGGCGCTGGTGCGGCTGAACGGCACCACGGCTTCGCTGCGGCCGATCGCCGGCACCTTGCCACGCGGCAAGACGCCGGAGGAGGACATCGCCAACGAGAAGACGCTGCTGGCCGATCCCAAAGAAGCGGCCGAGCACGTCATGCTCGTTGACCTGGCTCGCAACGATCTCGGTCGCGTCGCGCGGGCGGGCACGGTGCAGGTCGATCCGTATCGCTCGATCGAGCGCTACAGCCACGTCATGCACATCGTCAGCGGAGTGCAGGGCGAGCTCGCGGACGAGTTCGATCAGTTCGACCTGTTCGCCGCGAGCTTCCCGGCCGGAACGCTGGTCGGCGCACCGAAGGTGCGAGCCATGGAGATCATCGAGGAGATGGAGCAGGTTGGTCGGGGCCTTTATGCTGGCACCGCCGGCTACTTCGGCGCCAGCGGCGACATGGACCAGGCGATCACGATCCGCACGCTCGTTTTCTCGGGCGACGAGTTCAGTTTTCAGGCCGGCGCCGGTATCGTCGCCGATTCCGTTCCGGCGAAGGAGTACCAGGAGGTGCTCGCGAAGAGCGCCATCTTAAGGCGTGCGCTGGAACTCGCAGGAGAAGGACTGTGACGGCCGAATTTTCAAACGTGCGCATGCTGCTGATCGATAACTACGACTCGTTCACCTACAACCTCGTGCAGGCCTTCGCGGCCCTCGGCGCCGAGGTCATCGTGCACCGTAACGACAAGATCACCGTCGACGAGGCGCTCGCGATCGAGCCGACGCACCTCGTAATTTCTCCCGGACCCGGCACACCCGACGATGCCGGCGTGTCCCTCGCTATGATCGCCGCATTCGAGAAGCGGGTTCCGATCCTCGGAGTCTGCCTCGGGCACCAGTGCCTCGTACAGCACTTCGGCGGCAAGATCGTGCGCGCACCTCGCCTGATGCACGGCAAGACGTCGATGGCGAGGCACGACGGCAAGACGATCTACGAAGGCTTAAGCGAGCCCTTCGAGGTCGGCCGCTACCACTCGCTGTGCGCCGAGGCGGAGACCCTGCCGGACGTCTTCGAGCTGACGTCGAAGACGGACCAGGACGAGATCATGGGTGTGCGTCACAAGGAGCTGCCGCTCGAGGGTGTGCAGTTCCACCCGGAAAGCGTGCTCACGCCCGAGGGCGATGAGCTAATGGCGAACTTCCTGCGGATGAACTCATGAGTAAGGAATACAGTGCAATGCTCGATCGCCTGTTGGACGGCGAATCACTGACGGAGCAGGAGGCCTACGCGCTGATGAACAAGCTCGCCGACGGCGACATGGCGCCGGCCCTGGCCGGCGCGCTGCTGGCGGGCCTGCGCGCGAAGGGAGAGACGGCCGAAGAGATTCGCGGCTTCGCCAGTGCGATGCGCGAACTCGCCGTGCACCCGGCGATTCCTGAAGGCCTGCCGACGGTCGACACGGTCGGCACCGGTGGCGACGGCTCCGGCAGCCTGAACCTGTCGACCGGGACCGGACTAGTCGCGGCCGCCTGCGGCGCGCGCGTCGTCAAACACGGCAACCGCTCGGTATCGAGCCGCTCAGGCAGCGCCGACATGCTCGAGTGTTTGGGCATGCCGCTGCCGCTGAAAGAGGACGCCGCCGTCACCTGTCTCGAGGCGGTCGGGTTCACGTTCCTGTTCGCCCCGGCCTACCATCCGGCGATGAAGGCGGTCGTGCCGGTGCGGGGTGCGCTCGCAGTACGCACCGTCTTCAATATGCTCGGGCCGCTGACCAACCCGGCAGCGCCGCCGTTCCAGCTGATCGGCGCATGGAGCGCCGATGCTGCAAGGCTGATGGCCGATGCGCTGTCCGGTCTGCCGATCGAGCGGGCCTTCGTTGTTCACGGCGAGCCGGGCTGGGACGAGGCTACTCCGGCCGGCGAGTTCCTGCTGTTCGACGTTCGACCGGGCGAGGTCACTGAGAGCCGCAGAACGCCGGAGGACTATGGCCTGGCGCGTTGCAGGCCTGAGGATCTGGCCGGCGGGGACGCCGAGCACAACGCGCGGGAATTTCGTCGCGTCTGTGACGGCGAGGACCGCGGCGCGCACCGCGATGCGCTGCTGATGGGCACGTCGCTGGTGCTGGAGGTGCAGGGCACCGTGCCCGGCCCGAAGGAGGGCGTCGAGATGGCGGCCGCCGCAATCGATGACGGTCGTGCCGCCGAGCTGCTGAAACGACTGCGAGCGCACTTCGAACACTGATGTCCGACTTTCTCGCACAGATGGCGGCCACAAGCCGGGAGCGCGCCGACCAGGCGGGCGCATTCAGTGAGTCCGATTTCGACAAGCCGGTCACGCCGCTGAAACTGGACGGCTTCGAGGTCATCGCCGAGCTCAAGGACCGCTCTCCGGCCGAGGGCGCACTCAAAACAACCGGCACCAACCGGCTCGATCAGGCGCGCCGCTACGTCGATGGCGGCGCCGCGGCGATCTCGGTGCTCACGGAGCCGTCGCGATTCGATGGCTCCCTCGATCACCTCGAGGCCGTTAGCGCCGCGTGTCCCGGGACGCCCGTCATGCGCAAGGACTTTCTCGTCGACCCGGTGCAGGTCCTGGAGGCGCGCAGGGCCGGGGCGAGCGGCGTCCTGCTGATCGCCACGATGCTCGACGATCGGGCGCTTCGCGGTCTGCTCGACTGTGCGTGGGAGCACGGTCTGTTCGTGCTGCTGGAGTCCTTCGACTCGGACGACCTTAAGCGATCCCGTGATCTTCTCGAGTCCGATGGTGACAGAGCAGAAACGGGCCAGCTGCTGTTCGGCGTCAACACGCGAAACTTACGGACGCTGGCCGTCGACAGCGAGAGGCTCAAGCGACTGAGCCCCGAACTGCCCAAAGGTTTCTGCGTCGCGGAGAGCGGCCTCAAGGTCGCAGCGGACGCTGCCCGCGTTGCCCGGCAGGGCTATCGCCTGGCGCTGGTCGGGACCGCGCTGATGCGAAGCGATGCGCCGGCCGCACTCATCGCGGCCATGCGTGAGGAAGGCACGGGGGCACTGGCGGCATGAGCCTGATGGTCAAGATCTGTGGCCTGCGCCACGCCGCCGACGTATCAGCCGCCGAGAAGGCGGGCGCGAATGCCGTGGGCTTCGTGTTCGCCGAGTCCGTTCGTCGCGTGACGCCCGACGAGGCGCGGGACGCCTGCCGCGACCTGTCGTCTGACGTGCGCCGCGTTGCCGTCATGAAGCACCCGCCGCAGGCGCTGGTCGACGAGGTCGTCGACGTGTTTGCGCCGGACGTTGTGCAGACCGACGTCGAGGACTTCGACACACTTTCAGTGCCGGCCGGCGTCGAAACCTGGCCGGTGTTTCGCCAGGGGATCAGCGAACCGCGCGACCAGGCGACCTTCCTGTACGAAGGCCGCGTCAGCGGTTCGGGCACGACGGTCGACTGGCAGGTGGCGCGGTCACACGCCGGCGCCGGCAACATGGTCCTCGCCGGCGGCTTGAGCCCCGACAACGTTGCCGAGGCGATCCTCGCGGTCCGCCCGTTCGGAGTCGACGTGTCGAGCGGCGTCGAGTCCGCACCCGGGGTCAAGGACCATGACCGAATCCACGCATTTATAGAAGCGGCCAGAGCCGCGGAGAGTAACGCATGAGTTCAATACTGAGTCCGGCCGAGGCCGATCGATTGCTGAAGGCGGCCATCGCGGGCGAGTTGCCCGACGACAGGGGGCGCTTCGGTCCGTTCGGCGGTCGCTATGTCCCGGAGACCCTCGTGCCCGCGTTCGAGCGGCTCGAGGAGGGTATCCGGGAACACCTGCATACCGATGAGTTCCAGTCAGAGTTTATCAATGAGCTCAAAACCTGGGTGGGTCGACCGACGGCGCTGACCTTCGCGCCACGACTCAGCGAACGATGGGGCGCCGAGGTCTGGCTCAAGCGTGAGGACCTGGCCCATACCGGCGCGCACAAGATCAACAACGCGATCGGCCAGGCCATTCTCGCGAAAAAGCTCGGCGCCAAACGCGTTATCGCGGAGACGGGTGCCGGACAGCACGGTGTCGCATCCGCCGCGGCCTGTGCCCGCGTTGGCCTTCCCTGCACCGTGTACATGGGCGCCGTCGACATCGAGCGACAGGCGCCGAACGTCGATCGCATGCGCAGGCTGGGCGCCGCGGTCGTCGCAGTCGAGTCGGGCGACAAGACGCTGCGCGCCGCCATCGACGAGGCGCTGCGCGAGTGGGTCTCGGACCCGTCCGGTATCTACTACCTGCTCGGCTCGGCGGTCGGCGCACACCCGTATCCGTATCTCGTTCGGGAGATGCACTCCTGCATCGGTCGCGAGTCGCGTGAGCAGATGATGGCGCAGGCGGGCGGGCTCCCCGATGCCGTGTTCGCCTGTGTCGGCGGAGGCTCCAACGCGATCGGGTTGTTCTACCCGATGCTCGCCGACGACTGCGAGATCATCGGCGTCGAGGCGGGCGGGACCGGCACCGGTCTCGGGCAGAACGCCGCTACGCTCGCAACCGGAACGCCGGGCGTACTGCAGGGCGCTTACACGATGATCCTGCAGGACAGTGACGGCCAGGTGCAGGAGACGCACTCAATCTCGGCCGGCCTCGACTACTCGGGCGTCGGCCCTGAGCACGCGATGCTGCAGGCGACCGGCCGCGTCCGCTACGTGTCCGCCGGCGACGAGGCGGCCCTCGAAGCGCTCGAAGAGCTGTGCGAGCTCGAAGGTATCCTGACAGCGCTCGAAACTTCCCACGCTTTCGTTGCAGCGCGGGCGTGGGCGAAGGAGAATCCCGGCAAACGTATTCTGATCGGTAACTCCGGTCGCGGTGACAAGGACATGCCGACATTGACCAAATACCCGGCGAAGGTGCACACACATGGAAGCACATGAACGAGTGAGCGAAGCAGTTCGGACTGCCAACGACGAAGGGCGTGCCGGACTGGTGCCTTTCATCACCGCCGGCTACCCGGACGCGAAGAAGTTCATCGAGACGCTGAAGGAAGTTGCGTCGGTCGGTGACGTCGTCGAGCTCGGCATCCCGTTCTCGGATCCGATGGCGGATGGCATGACGATCCAGCGCTCGAGCTTCGAGGCGCTGAAGCAGGGCGTCAGTCTCGCGTGGATCTTCGACCGACTCGATGAGGCGAAATCGGACATCGATACACCGCTGGTGATGATGTCCTACCTGAACCCGCTGTTGGCCTTTGGTTATGACGATCTTGCCGATCGGGCGCTCGCGGCCGGGGTTTGCGCGTTTATCGTGCCCGACCTGCCGTTCGAGGAGAGCGAGGAGATTCGCAAGGCGCTCGAGGCCAAGGGGCTCGGGCTGATCCAGCTGGTCACGCCGGCCACGCCACCCGGGCGCCTGAAGAAGCTGTGCGATGCATCGCGCGGTTTCGTCTATGCGGTCACGATCACGGGCATTACCGGCGGCGACAAGGGCCTTCCGGACGATTTGGCCGACTACCTGGACAGCGTGTCGGAGGTCTCGGACCTGCCGGTCTGCGCGGGCTTCGGCATCCGGGCGGCGAGTGATGTGGCAGCCGTCGGCAAGCATGCCTCGGGCGCTATCGTCGGCTCGGCACTCGTCGAGGTGCTCGAGCGAGGCGAGGACGCCGCCGGTTACCTGAAGTCACTGCAGGGCTCATGAAGAAGCTGACCAGCGCAGATTCGCTGATACTGATCAACCACTACAAGAACATCCTGGAGAGTGAGGGCATCCCCGCCGAAGTTCGGAACCAGCACCTGGGTTCTATTCTCGGTGAGATGCCGTTCGCCGAGACCTGGCCCGAGCTCTGGGTCAGGAACGACATGGATTTCGATCGAGCGAAACAGCTGATCGATGACAGCATCGCCGACGAGAGCCCTGAAAAGGGCTGGCGATGCGAAGCCTGTGGTGAAGACAATGAACGCCAATTCGCCGTCTGCTGGAACTGCGGCGCGGCAGCGACCTGAGCGGAAACCGCCCGTCATGCGCTCGTCGTTGATTCGACGTCAAATGTTGTGACTACCGTAGGAGCGGCTTCCAGCCGCGATCGCGGCAAGATGCCGCTCCTACGGAAATTGCCCGCCGTCTGATTGCCCTGTAGGGTTTCCGGATTATAGGGGTCGAACCGATTTTCAGACGGTCGAATTAGTCCGGATTATAGGGGTCGAACCGATTTTGAGGCTGTCGAATTAGTCGGTTCGACCACCATCCCGTTCGACGGCCAGCCGGACGACATCGTCAAAACTCAAGTTGACCGGTCGATCCAGCACCTCGGGCGGCACAGGGTTTGTGGTTTGACGATCGTACATCGGCGCGGTCACGGGAAAACTATCGTCGACTATCGTGATGCCCAGGCCATCAACCCAGACCGTACCGTTGCCGACGATTGTTGCCCCGAAGAACAGGTTCTCTGCGCCAGTGGGAATATCAATGATGATGGTGGATTCCGTCCAGAGCGCTTCACTTGGCAAGAATTTCCCTTGCGAGTTCTCGAAAGCGACAACCCTGCCGGTTGGATCGTCGGCCCGAATCCACAGAGCTCCCATGACCGGAGACACGCTCTCAGAGTCTTGTCGCTTCAGGTGGCCCGAAAACCTCAGTCGCTGGTCCGCGAATCCTTCCGCTTTTACGGCCTGGACAATGCCGCCGAATTGTCGCGGCTCGGTCACTCCTGACAGGCTAAGCGACGCGCTGGCCGAACCATCCAGCACCTCTTCAAAGTCGCTCTCCAATAACATGAACGCGCCAGCCGCCCCGTCAACGACATCCCAGCGCTCAGGAACAAACCGCTCCGAACCCGATCCTTCCTCGTCCTGAAAGCTCTCGGGTGCTTCAACCTCTGAATTCGCGGGTGTCTGAATGGAAGCGGCGAACGGCGCTGGATACCTTTGAGCGTGTGCCGGCCTGTTGGAGACAGATTCCGTGATCGAAGAAGGCGGCTCGGGTTCTGTGGAGCCTGCCTCCGAAGCAAGGGGTGCAGCCGATCTATTGGGTCGACGCTGATCGTCGGTCTGGGACGCGTCAGAGTCTGCCGCATCGATCGGTAGCGTGCTTACCTCCGCAGTGCGCTTCGGAACGAGATAATCCAGGGCCAGAAATCCAGCCAGGATGGCCACGCCGATGAAAAGTAGTGCCCGCTTCTGCATTACCCGCCATGCGGATCATTCCGCGACCATTAATATCCAGGGGCCACCAGTTTACCTCAGATCGCCTGGGCGGCAGTTCACGGCTAGATGCGGCAGATTATAAGGGTCGAACCGATTTTCAGACCGGATTATAAGACTATAGGGGTCGAACTGATTTTGAGGCTGTCGAATTAGTCGGTTCGACCCCTTTCCCGGATTACAACGCCTCGACTCTCCAGTGCCTTCAGGAAGCGCAGAGGATGATCGAGAGACATTGCGGCTTTCGTCTCGTATCGCTTCTGCCTGTATGGGCCGGTGAATCGGATTGGAGTATGAAACTCCAGCACCACGTTCCTCTTCGATCCCAATGGCGACATAAATTGGTCGTCGCCGCTGAGCTCTTCCGAAACGGCTACTACTCGGCCGCTCTTGATCTGATCAAGCGGAATATTCGCTGACCACGAGATTCCGAAGCGGTATCGAAGATGATCATTGCTCAACTCAATGGGTCGAAACTTAACGGCCTCGGATTGAGCCAGGAACCAAACCACGGACCATATAGTAAGCAGAGTCACTGCCCACGCGGCGCCAGGTCCTTTCTTGATCTCAAGAAGCATATGTATGAAAGGCAAGAACGGTAATTGGGAAAAAGCAACAAAAAGGAATACATCGTGAGCATTACTCGACTTCGCATAGCTGAATGCTGTGTGTCTTGTGTTAACACCATCGCGCTCAAAATTCGTGAAGAACGCGTAATAGAGCACGAGCAATTCGGATCGCAGGAGCTTAACTAGAAGTTGCGACCTCAATGTTGCTGTCAGAGCGGTTTGAATCGCAAAGTCATGCGAGCGTCGGGCGTTTCCGTGTTCCCTTACGAGGGCCAAGAACTGGGTGACTTTGAGATAATCCAAAAGTAGAACGACCAGAGTCAGGGACAACAGAATCGCGATCTCGTGGCCGAGTAATTGCTGCTCTCTCAAGACTGAAAAATAGACGAGGCATATCATCAAGAAGAGACCGAGAAAGAACCTCGTCTTCTCTCTGGTCATCGTCACTTGATTTCTCGCTATCACGGCAGCGCTCTACAGTGGAGCTGCGCGGTACTCCGAAAGACGGCCGCGCAACTATTGCGGACCCAAACTCGCCGATTCTTCGAACGGCCGGGTTGGGTCACGAGAGTATACGGGTCGAACCGATTCCAAGCCTGTCGAATTAATCGGTTCGACCCCTTTTCCTTACTGACGACCGTCTTACTAAGGGTCGGCGGCTCACGGCCACTCAGCCGTTCGTCTGAGTGCACGGATAACCCTGCACAAACGCTCGATAAATTAAGGCGAACAGCGTTTCGTTGACGTGGTCTGGGTTAGCGTCAGCGTATTCGACAACAACTCGCGCGAAATCCGGAAGGTGAAAACGGTCGGGTAGACACATCGAGCTGTCAGGCGCTTTGCTCAGCTGTTTCCAGGCTCGGTGTTGAGTGTAGGATGCATGCAGGTAACCGGCGCAGTAACCCATCTTGTAGTTGGTTCGGTGTACGGTTGTCAGCGCGTCCGCCGACATCACCACTCGGCAACCATCCAACAGTCGACTGATTTCTTTCGTCTGGTCGGTCTTCTCCTGTGCTAGGCCCGTGACGGCAGCCAACGCAAAAACAGCTCCAAGAGCCAACTTCCTTATTATTTCCACTCCGTCGCCTCGCCCAGTCTGTTGACAGATTATAGGGGTCGAACCGATTTTAAGACTGTCGATTTAATCGGTTCGACCCCTTTCCCGGATGCTCAGCAGCCGGTGCACGGCGGCGCTGACGACGATCAGCAGCGGGGCTGACAGGACAAGCAGCGAATAAAACCAGAACACACGGCCGGCCGCGCTGCTGCCGCGGAAGCCTTCGCTGTTGGCGCCGAAATTGAATGACCAGTTATCTGCCAGTAAGTAGCTGACGAGACCCCACATGACCGCGAGCAGCAGCGCGGCCCTCATGCAAAATGCGTATGCGTGGTTTAACCAACCCGGCTTCGCCAGCACCAGGGCCGCGGGCAAGGCGCTCAGTCCGCCCCACGTGACCAGTGTTCCCAATGGCATATTCCAGGCTGGGAAAGCTGGCTGGTTGAGCAGGGAGGAGCCAGTCACCAGCAAATACAGGCTGAAGCCCCAGGCTGCGAAAAGCAGCGATGCTGCCGCCGTGCGCGCGTTCAACGTGCAAAGCACGCAGCGGGAAGCCGCTCGGCCGTTTCGCCCAACATTGCGTCGGTGTGCGCGATGCCCATGATCTGCGTACTCAAGATAATTGCCCTGTCTGGATATGCTCCGCATTGAACTGCGAGCGGAAACCACAGCAGACGCTCATTTGTTAGCCGGTTACAGTCAGATGGCGGCGCTCATCGCTGCAACATTCGTAAGACTATATCGTTCGAACCAATTCTTAGACCGCCGATTTATTCGGTTCGACCCCTTTTCCCGGTTTTCCTATTCGGTTCGACCCCTTTTCCATTTTCCACTTTTTCCATTATCCGACCTACGGCGTTCCAGAGCAGAAGCCCATTGACGTAAACGCGTAGCCGCCACCTGCCGATTGAAGTGAGGCCTCGTAGACGCCCTTGCCGTCGCCCGGGCTGTAGAAGATAGTCAGAAGATCGCCGCTATCGCCTGCGTACGCAGAACCCTTCTCATCAGACCGAAGCAGCGTCCAGGTTTTCGAGTTGCTTGCCTCAACTACGCCGACGACGGGCTTGGGCGCACGCGTGGTCTTATCGCCCACGAACCACAGCTGCGATACCAGGCTGTCAATCCTCTCGTTTCTATCTGTGTTGAAACTCGCCGCGTAGTGACGATCAAAAGCGCATTCGAATCTCGGACCGTCAGCGTAGGCCGTGATCGATATCGCTATGGCACTGATAGCCGCCAGCCCGAGAAGGGCATGAATCGGAGGTATCACCACTACTGCTCCCCCACTGTCTTGACGTATGACCGGCAGCGAATCCTGAAGAACTACATCGCCCGCACGAGACGCTGCCCGGCGACTTCCGAACGCAATACCTGGGCGACCTTCTCCGCCTGCATCGGCTGGCTGATCAGAAAACCCTGTGCGAGATCGCAGTTGCAGCTGCGCAGGAAATCCAGCTGCGAGAGGGTCTCGACGCCGCCGGCAGCGACCTCGATATCCAGGCCCTGCGCCATCGCAATTGCGGCGCGGACGATGCGCTGGTGACTGTTGTTTTCCTCGACGTCCGAGATCAGCGACTGGTCCAGCACAAAGCTGTCGATGAAGCTGCTCTCGAGCGACTCGAGAGACATCTCCGAGACGCCGAAGCGATCCAGCGACAGGCGCACGCCGAGTTTTCTGAGCGCCGCCATCGTGTCGCGCTCTTCCACGCGATTGCGAATGATGTTGCTGTTGCTGATTTCGAGCTCGATACAGCCGGGGTCCAGCGCCGTGTCCTGCAGCGCCTTGCCCACGGTCTCAATGAGCCGGTCGTGCTTGAGCTGCTGTGTCGATACATTGATTGCTATCGTCAGGTCCGGCAGCTCGAACTGTCGCTGCCATGCAGCCAGTTGTCGCGCCGCCGTTTCGATGGTCCAGTCACCGGCCGAGTGAATCAGGCCGCTGCCTTCGAGTAGCGGCAGGAATCGCTCCGGGGCGAGCAGGCCATAGCGCGGGTGTTGCCAGCGGAGCAGTGCTTCGAAGCCGATCAGTCGGCCCGAGGTCAGGTCGATTCGGGGTTGGTAATGCAGCAGCAGTTCGCGCCGGACCAACGCGTGACGCAGACCGACTTCGAGCTCTTCACGCTGCTCGAGCCTCGCGTTTAATGCCGGCGAGTAATACTGGAACCGGCCGCCGCCGCGTTTCTTGGATTCGAACATCGCGATGTCGGCCGCCTTGATCAGGCGCTCCGCATCGTCGCCGGCCTCCGGGTACGTCGCGATGCCGATGCTGGGCGTCACGAAAGCCTCGCTCGCACCGATAAAGTATTTGTCGGACAGCACGAGCAGCAGCTTCTGTGCGGCGGCGGCGGCATTGGCTGCGTCGCCGAAATCCTCGAGGCAGACCACGAATTCGTCGCCGCCCCAACGCCCGCAAAAGTCCCCGATGCGCAGGTTGCTGCGGAGCCTTTCTGCGACGTCGCAAAGCAACAGGTCGCCGGTGTCATGTCCCAGCGTGTCGTTTATCGACTTGAATCGATCCAGGTCGATAAACAGCACGGCGAGCGGAGATTTTTTGCGTTGGCTGCGACCAATCGCGCGGCTCAAGTGTTCAACAAAAAGGCCGCGGTTGGGGAGCGAGGTCAGTTCGTCGTATTGCGCACGTTTCTGCAACGCAAGTCTCCGTCTTCTTGAGTCTGTGATGTCACGAAAGGTAATAACGCCGCCAGCCAGTCGCTGGTCGCCGTCGAAAAGCCCTTGCCCGTTGATACTGAGCAGGCAGTCGGGCTGGCCGTCAGCGCGGTAGATGCTGACCTGACCGGAAAACTTCTCGCCCCGGCGCGCACGATTAAGCGGGAGCTCTGCAGAGTTTGCGTAGGCATTGCCATGCTCGTCCAGGCAGCAGAATGCCTGGCCCCAGCCTAAGTCCGGCAGTTCCCGTGCGGACAGTCCCAGCACGGTGCGCGCCGCGGGATTGATGTCCATGACATGGCCCTCGAGGTCCACGACGATGACGCCGTCGTTAATGCTCTCGAGTATGGACAGCACGCCGGCATCGCTGCGGGACAAGGTCTGCTGCAGTTCGAAACGGTTGACGGCGTGATCGAATACGGTCTTCTGCTCTTCGGGCGTCGTGGCGTCGACACACAAATAGCCCTGCGCTCCCGCCTTCAGCGCAAGGATGCCGTGGTGTTCGAAACGCTTGCTGGTCAATGCGACGATCGGGTAAGAATCCAGCGTCTGTATCAGCTGCGCGATAGGCTCGCCCGGCGCGATTTTGTCCGGCCCGACGTCCAGCAACACGACCTCAATCCCGCTTTGCGATTCGTGCACGACCTGCAGGTTCGTAGAACGGCTCAGCAATGTGCAGCAGGGAAGGGTCTCGAGGGCTGCGAGATAATTCGCATGTTCGTCGCCGCGGCCGATATAGAGAATGCTGTGTCCCGTCACCGCGACAAACCCTCAGGGGGCACTTTGCCTGTCGTTTCAACATCCATTGAACACACACAGGCTGTCAGTTGGCGCATAAGTCCGGTTTTTCGCTGACGGGGGCCGTCGATGGGCTGAGATCATATCAAAAAAAGAGCCCCGATCTGTCGCTAAATCGCGCGAACGTGCCGGGTCCGGACATATTCCTGCGAAACACTGAATAGCGCCTTTAAACCATTGCGGGGCAGTGGGCATCCAACTAATAGTAAATACGGAGAAACGCTCGAATGGCAGCGCTATCGGCAGTGGCCAACACCCTCTATAGTGAGGCGGCTGTGACCACGATTGAAGACAATCAGACAGACGAAGCCCTGTTGATTCGACGCGCGAAGAAAGGCGATCAGCGCGCCTTTGAGGCGCTGTACCGCGGTAACGTCGACAGGGTCTATGCGCTGTGTCTGAGAATGACCGGCAACGTCAGCGAGGCCGAAGACTGCGTCCAGGAGGCCTTCATCCAGGCCTGGAACCAGTTGTCGAAGTTTCGAGGCGACAGCGCTTTCGCGACGTGGATGCACCGTATTGCGGTAAACGCGGTTCTCGGCCGCATGCGAAAGTCGAAGCGTGACCAGAATCGACTGGAGATTGTCGCGGACAGGACCGAGGTCGCACCGCTGACCGGAGACGAAGGTGACCTTCGCGACCTGTCAGAGGCGATCGACAGGCTGCCGGATGGCGCCCGCCACGTGTTCGTTTTGCACGCGGTTTACGGGTACAGCCACGACGAAGCCGGTAGCATGCTCGGCATCGCGACCGGCACGAGTAAGGCACAGGTGCACCGGGCACGGCGATTGCTGGCCCAGCAACTGAAGCAGGAAGGATTCCAGGAATGAACGAGCACGACGACATCATGATTGACGCAGCGAAGCTCTCCAGGAGCATTGCGCCGGAGCGGGACCTGTGGCCGGAGATCGAGCAATCGATCGAGCCGCGGACTCGCCGCAGCTGGACGCCGATGCTCGCGCAGGCCGCCGGTGTCGTGATGCTCGTCGCGGCATCGTCGATGCTGACCTACTTCATGGTCAAAGACGATGGTTCAGCGACGCTGTCGGTGCAGCCGGAGTACCTGTTTGACGAGGCATCGTTCGGCGGCACCTACAACTTAGGCCCGGGTTTCACGGACGCACGCGGCGGCCTGGCCTCCAAGCTGGACGCCCAGTTGGAACGTCTGTCACCGGAGGAACGTGCCGATGTCGAGGCAAACCTGAAACTGATCCGCGATGCGATCGACCAGATTAACGCGGAGCTTGCAGAAGACCCGGACAATGCCCATCTGCAGGCGCTGCTTTTGAAGACCTATCGTGAAGAACTGGCGGTGATGCGCAAGGTCAGCGACCTGACGCAGACCGTCATGTCACGGACCGATATTTAGTTCACACCGCAGGACGTGTGGCGAGGAAGACCAATGAAGAAACCAGGACTGATACTTTTGCTTACGACACTGACGGCGCCGGTACTTGCCGAGGACGTCAGTGAAACGCTGGACGCTGATCCCAATGGACATGTCAGCGTGTCGAACGTAGCCGGCTCCATTGACGTGCGCGGCTGGTCCAGGGACAGTGTCGAAGTGACGGGTAGCCTGGGCGACGATGTCGACGAGCTCGTCTTCGAGCGCAACGGCAGGACCATCGAGATCCAGGTCAAGGTGCCGAAGCGGATGTTCGGACGTAAGGACGTTAGCTCCAGGCTGTCGATCCGGGTCCCACAGGGCAGTACGCTGGAGGTCACAGGTGTCAGCGCGAGCATCGACGTTCGCGATGTCCAGGGCGATGACATCGAATTGCAGTCGGTCAGCGGCAGCATCGATGCGGACGTCTACGGTGGCGATATCCAGATCGGCACCGTCAGCGGCTCGATCAATGTGCAGGGCAATGGCGCCAGGGGCGACATCGAGTTGGAGAGCGTCAGCGGCAGCGTCTCAGCAGAAGACCTGTCCGGCGAGATTGCCGCCGAATCGGTCAGCGGTCGCGTCAGCATCAGCGGCGGCAGCTTCGAGAGCGGCGACCTGGAAACGGTCAACGGCTCCATCATCTTCAAGGCGGGCCTGGAGCCCGGCGGCGACCTGACCGCTGAGTCGGTCAACGGCTCCGTGACCATCGATATCCCGAACGCGCTCGACGCGGAATACGACCTCGAGACCTTCAACGGCGGAATTCGCAACTGCTTCGACAAGAAAGCCGAGCGGACCAGTCGCTATGCGCCAGGCAAACGACTGAACTTCACGGTTGGCGACGGCTCTGCAAGCATCTCCGTCGAGACGCTCAACGGCTCGATCAACGTCTGCGCCGGCTAAGCGTCACGTCGCTGCCAGCCATGGTAGCCTGACACCCCTGGAGGCCGCCTCGTTCAGGCGGCCTTTTTCATGGCTGGCCGCGCTGCCCAACATCAGATTTTGATAACCTAGCAGACCCACCACCATCGGGTTTCTCATGGGCCGTCTATTCAAAATCGCACTGGCCGTTGTCGCAACGGTCGTCCTGCTGATCGCCATCGCTGTCGTCTTTGTTTCGCTGATCTTCGATCCCAACGACTACAAGGACAAGATCATTGCCGAGGTGGAGTCTCGCACGGGCAGAAGCCTCGAGATCGATGGCGATATCGGCCTGAGCCTGTTCCCGGTGCTCGCGGTCGACATTGGCCGCGTCCGGCTCGGCAATGCCCCCGACTTCCCGTCGGACACAGACTTCCTGTCTCTCGACGGCGCGAGCGTCAGCATCCGCGTTTTGCCCGCCTTGCTCCGTCGCGAGATCCAGATGGGCGCCGTCGTGGTCGACACGCTGAACGTCAACCTGGCCGTTAATCCGCGGGGCATGTCGAACTGGGAAGACCTGGCAGAGGCGAATACCGAGACGACGGATGCAGCGCCGTCCGAGGACGGCGGCATGACCGTCTCGGCACTCGAGATTGCCGGACTTGAGGTTCGCAACGCGTCCCTGACCTACAGCGACGCCGTCTCCGGCAGCGAGTATCGGCTGTCGGAGCTCGAGATGAGTTCCGGGCCCGTCGCGCCGGGCAGTCCGATATCGCTGGACGGCGGCTTCGTTTTCGATCTGCAACCGGACGCCATCGCAGGCAAGGTGGCGATCGAACTGACGGCGGACTTCGACGACCAGCGGGTGACCGTGTCCAACATGAGTATCGACGGACAGGTGACGGGCGTAGCGGACGTGCCGGTCGAGCTCGCGTTCACCGCCGACGCACTGACGGCGAACCTCGAGCAGCAGACGCTAAGCCCCGGCAGCATCAGTCTGTCGGTCATGGACGTCAACATCGAAGCCGACGTGGAGCCCTTTGCTTACTCGGGCGCGCTCGCCACCGAGGCGACGCTGTCCGTAGCGCCGTTTTCTGCTCGTAGCCTGATGAGCACGATGGGCATGGACCCGCTCGAGACCGCCGACCCCGACGTGCTCGAGAACATTCGGCTCGACGCGGCCGTCAAGGTCTCCGAAAACGCCTTCGCGATGAGTGACCTGACGCTGGTCATCGACGATACGACCTTCACCGGCAAGCTCAGCGTGCCCCGCGCCAACACCGGCCGCTACCGGGTCATACTCGCCGGTGACACGATAGACGTCGCTCGTTACATGGCGCCGGCTGAGGCAGATGGCTCGGACGCCGAGGCCGAAGCCGCGGCGGAGGTCGAGATTCCGGTCGAACTGATTCGGGCGTTCGACGTTACCGGCAAGTTCACGCTGGCCGAGGCGCGGCTCGGCAACATGCGGTTCACCGAGCTGGAGCTGGGCATCGTCTCAACCGACGGCAACATGCGACTTCACCCGATCACGGCGCAGTTCTTCGACGGCACCTACAGCGGCGATATTCGTATCAACGCTTCCGGCCCGGAGACCGCATTGTCGGTCAACGAGAACATCGCCGGCGTGAGCCTCGCGCCGCTGGCCGACGCGCTGTACGGCCAGCAGAACGTGACCGGCCTGATCGACGGCTCTTTCCGACTCGCCGGAACCGGCAGGGACATCAACGCCATTCGCCGTGATCTCGACGGCACGCTGTCGTTCACGTTGTCAGACGGTGCCTACGAGGGTGTCGATATCTGGCACCAGCTCAGGAGCGCGCGCGCAACGGCGAAGGGGGAACAGCCGCCCGAGCCGACGCTGCCACCGAGGACGACCTTCTCGAAGGTAAGCGCAACCGGCCAGGTCACCGACGGCATCATGCGTAACGATGACTTTCGTGCCGATATGCCGTTCCTGCAGCTCACCGGCAGCGGCACGGTCAACTTCGTCGAGGCGAACGTCGATTATTCGATGACGGCGCGCGTGCTCGAACGACCGGAGTTTGTCGACGAGGCAAGCGACGAAGAGCTGGCCGAGTTCACCGAGGCCGTTATTCCGTTGAAGATCACGGGGCCGCTGGCCGCACCGAAGATCAGGCCCGACATCGAGGCGCTCTTCAGGCAGCGCGTCGAGGAAGAAGTAAAGGACAAACTCCTGGAGAAGCTGCTCGGCGATGAAGAGCCCGGTGAGGAAGAAGGCGAAAAGGACGCCGAAGATATTCTGAAAGACAAGCTGAAGGACCTGTTCAAGAAGTGAAACGCTGGGCCTTCTCGCTGCTGCTGTTCGCACCGCTCTGTTCCGAAGCAGCGGACCTTCGCAGCGTGTTCGTCGACAAGATCGACGATCGCTACGTCATGCGCTCCGTCGCCTGGTTCGATGCAGATATCAAATACGTGTACGACGTCCTGCTGGACTGGGACCTGTCTACCGAGTTCTCCAGTGTCGTCGTCGAGTCACGAAACCTCGAGCCCGACGAGAACGGTCGGCCACAGTACTACACGCGCAACGAGGCCTGCGTGGCCTTCTTCTGCAAGACCATGGTTCGGGAAGGGGTCGTGGAGTACGAACGCTACGAGTTCATCAAGGCGAAGATCTATCCGGAGAAGAGCGACTTCCACTACAGCAACGAGCGCTGGATGTTCCACGAAGAGGGCGAGGGCACCGTCGTCGTCTACGACATCGAATTCAGTCCCAAGTTCTTCGTACCGCCGCTGATCGGTCCGTACATGATCAAGCGCAGGCTGAAGAGCGGCAGCGGCGACGCGCTGGATCGCATCGAGGCGATTGCTCGCGAGTTCCAGACGGGTGTCCGCTGAGTTTTCAAAACGCGTGCTGCGCTGGTTCGACGAACACGGGCGCAAGCACCTGCCGTGGCAGCGATCGCGGGATCCGTACGCGATCTGGATCTCGGAGATCATGCTGCAACAGACGCAGGTGCAGACCGTGATCCCGTATTTCGAGCGCTTCATGACGAGCTTCCCGACGCTCAATGCACTGGCCGACGCGGAGCTCGACCACGTGCTGGCTCACTGGTCCGGTCTCGGCTACTACGCCCGCGCCAGGAACCTGCATCGCGCCGCCCAGGTCGTGCGCGATGAACATGCCGGCCAGTTTCCGAGGGCCTTCGACGATGTCGAGGCGCTTCCCGGCATCGGCCGCTCGACGGCTGGCGCGATCCTGTCGCTGGCGCACGGTGACCGCTTCGCGATCCTGGACGGTAACGTGAAGCGCGTGCTGGCTCGACACGCCGCGGTTCCCGGGTGGCCCGGCAAGACGGCCGTTCACAAGCGCCTGTGGGAAATCGCTGACGAGCGCACGCCGGTTGAGCGTGTCGATGCTTACACGCAGGCGATGATGGACCTCGGCGCAACACTGTGCACGCGCTCCAGTCCTCGCTGCGGTGAATGCCCGGTCCGCCGGGACTGCCTCGCGCGCAAGCAGGACGCGGTGACCGACTACCCGGGCAGGAGACCGAAGAAGGAGAAGCCGCTCAAGACAACAACGATGGTCATAGCCGTCGATGGCGGCCATATCTACATGGAGCGCCGACCCCCGACCGGCATCTGGGGCGGCCTCTGGAGCTTTCCCGAGATTGACCCGGATCAGTTCGATGACTGGAGTGACAGCGTCATCGACGGGCGGGAGACGAGCAGGGAGCCGATGGAAACTGTGCGCCACAGCTTCAGCCACTACGATCTGGATATACTCCCGGTGCTTGTGCACGCTGACGGTGTGTCGAGTAAAGTAGCGGACTCAGACGACAAGGCATGGTTTGCCCTGAACGCGAACCCCCCGGGCGGTATCGCGGCCCCGGTCAGCAAGCTGATGCGACGACTTTTAGAAAGGTAGGCAATGGCAAGAACAATCACCTGCGTGTTGCTCGGCGAAGAGGCCGAGGGCATGGACTTCGCCCCGTACCCGGGCGAGCTTGGCAAGCGCATCTACGACAACGTATCGAAAGCGGCATGGAAGCGCTGGCTGGACCACCAGACGATCCTGATTAACGAGTATCGACTGACGCCGATAGAACCCGAGGCTCGCAAATTCCTCGAGACAGAGATGGAGAAGTTCTTCTTCGGTGAGGGGTCGGCCGCGCCTAAGGAATATGTGCCGCCGCCCAAATAGCCGTCCCGGCTCGACGCCTGCTGATAGTAAGGATCGGTGTTTAGCCACGTCCTGAATGTCGCAGTGCTTACGCTGCTGAGCCTGAGCATTGCATTCGCCGATGAGGCTGGGGATACACCGGACCAGTCCGCAACCGACGTCGAAGAAATCACCGTCGTCGGTGAAGAGAGCGTTCCGCGCCTCAGGAGCAAGCTGCGGCGCCTCGACCAGGAATTCTTCAGACTCTACAACGAGCTCAACACCAACGATGAGCTCGACATGATCTGCAAACGGGAGACGCGGATCGGCAGCCAGATGCCGCGCACCGTCTGCAGGTCCCGACTCCATCGTGAACGGCAGTCGGAGCAGGCGCAGGATTTACTCGACGAGGACGGCAGTTACTTCGCCGTGTCACGATCCTGGCGAGCGCGACACTACAAGAAGGTTCGAGACAACGTCATGCGCGTGCTCGGAGAAAGCGCAGAGTTAACGCAGATGATGGAGAGTCGAGCAGCGCTCAGGCGTCGAATCGAAACACTGAAGCAAGAGAAGGCCGACAGGTAGGGCGACGCTTCAGGTACATCCCGGGTGGCGGGTCTGTACGGATCAGGGGCCCGGACGACTATCCGGGCCCCGCAGTTTGAGCGCCCCGGTCGGAAGACCGGGGATGCATGCCGGGCTTAAGAGGTGCCGCAACGAACGAGAAGACGGTTCTCGTCTTCCGCCTGCTGCCGGATCAATCGATCCGTGCCAGCGTCGGCGTAGTCGCTCTTACCGATCGCTTCACCGGCCTCGTTGAGGATCGTATAGCCCTTCGCACCGCAGGACTTGCCCGCGAGTTCGAAGCAGAAGTTAAGTCCGCGCGCGGTACCGTCACACTCGATGGCAAGCGCCGTCGTTCCGTCCGCCAGCGCCGTCAAGCCGCCTCCACCGGTGCCGGTGCAGCCCGCCGTGATCGCGAGTGAAGCTGCCGCAATGCTGACTTTGATCAACGTACTTTTGTTCATGGTTCCCCTCTCGTTGTTCCGTTCTTGTTCTGGACGATAGCAGGCGCCAGAGCGCTCGTCATCGGGGTATCGTCTCATTATGTATCTGCCGGACCGGCGAATCCGGCACACCCAGCCCCATGTTACCCGTTTTTGGTCCGGCTGCATTGTCCTCGTGCCGTCGCTGTCAACGCAGACCGTGCTCGTGGTAGCTTCGGGTCATGGCGACGAACTGCCTGATCATCATCGATATGCAAAATGACTTCCTCGACCGGCTGGAGGACGAGGGTCTCGCGTCGCTGCTTCGCAACCTCAACCAGCTGATCGACATGTTCAGGGCATCGGGCTGCCCCGTCATCTGGGTCAGGACGCTGTTCGAGCCCGATCTCAGCGATGCCTTTCTCGAAATGAAAGACAGGCAGATCGCCGTCGCGATCCGCGGCACGCCGGGTGGCGCAATCCATTCAGATCTCAGACCTTTAGACGATGATCGCTTCATCGACAAGAAGCGCTACAGCGCTTTCTTCGGGACCGACCTCGATCGCGTTCTCGATGAGCTTCGGCCGGACGAGATAACGCTCGCGGGCGTCAACACGCATGCCTGTGTCCGCATGACGGCAATTGATGCCTACCAGCGCGATAGACGGGTGCTGCTCGCGTCTGAGTGCATCGATTCACTGGACGCGGAGCACGCGCGAATATCCATGGCGTACATGCACAACAAGATTGGTCTCGCCATGACGAACGCAGAGATCGCCAAGGCGATCGCTTGAGCCGGGCGGCCTGACACCAGCCAGCACTGGCGCAGACCGCTACGGTGTAAACGCCAGTCGCAGGAAGTTGCGGTAGCCGATCAGCTGTTTGGGTAACAGCGACTTGTCCTCGAGGCAGCGTGACATGATGATCCCGCCCTCGATCACCGACGTCAGCATATCGGCAAGTTCGTCCGGGCTATGATCGACCTGCATCGGGTAAACGTTGGCGACCTTCTCCAGTTGGGCGCTGAACAGTCGCCGCCAGGACAGGACCCCCTCGGCGGTCAGCTGTCTGACCTCGTCGTTCAGGATGTTCGACTCGTAGGTAAACGACGCGACGAGGCAGCCCGGGTGCGTGTCCGGCAGTTCGGCCATCTGTTCGGCCATCAGCTTGACGAAGATCAACATCTGCTGCAGCGGATCGTCCGTCAGTTCGTGGGCACGGTCCATCAGCATCTGGAAGAAGCGCGCATCCTGATCGAGGTAGCGCAGCACCATGTGCTTGGCCAGATCGTTTTTGCCATCGAAGTGATAGAAGAAGCCGCCTTTCGTGATGCCCGATTCGCTGATGATCTGGTCGATGGACGTGCCGGAGTAACCGTTTTTCAGGACCAGCGACTCGGCCGTCGCCAGTATGGTTTCGCGCGTGCGTTCGCCTTTTGTCGCCATTTAACTGTACCTACCGTCTGGTTTTGTTTGGCTGCGGTGCGCGTCCAAACCGGGACGCCCTGCCTTGAGCGGTCTTAACACAATGTTTTTTATTGGATTTTCAAAATAATCTGAAAAAAGTAACGGCCGTTCACTAGATCCTGGGCGACTTCAAAACTAGCATATTTCCTACTAACCAGTCGGTTTCTTTTTGTCGTTTTGGAGGACCTATGC
Source organism: Woeseiaceae bacterium (assembly GCA_030066655.1). Taxonomy (GTDB): domain Bacteria; phylum Pseudomonadota; class Gammaproteobacteria; order Steroidobacterales; family Woeseiaceae; genus UBA1847. Next base: position 79,042 of record JASJBE010000003.1, read on the forward strand.
CTACGCCGATTGAGATTATTCTCGACCCTGTTTCCCTGGGCGTCCTGGGGCTTTACGCACTGATGATGCTCTGGGAGGCCCTGCTGCCGGCAAGGGCGTTGCCGCCCATTTCCGGATGGCGTTATCGGGCGCTCGTATCGTTTGCCGTGTATTTCTTCCTGTCCAGCTATCTGCCGCTGTTCTGGGATCCACTACTGGCGAGCTACCAGCTGTTCGATCTGACCGGGATCGGGGCCGTCCCCGGCGCCGCACTCGGTCTGCTTATCTATAATGCGTTTCTCTACGCCTGGCACCGGAGTCTGCACGCCAGCGACTTCCTGTGGCTGGGATTCCACCAGATGCATCACAGCGCCGAGCGCCTAGACACCTACGGCGCCTTTTACTTCAGTCCGCTGGACATGGCCGGATTCACGCTGGTGGGCAGTCTTGCTCTGACGCTGTTCGTCGGCCTGAGCCCGGAGGCGATCACGCTGTTTCTTTTCTGCGCGATGTTTCTCGGCATCTTCCAGCACACCAATGTGCGCACGCCGCGCTGGCTGGGCTACCTGATCCAGAGGCCTGAGAGTCATGCGATTCACCACCAGAGGGGCAGGCACAGAAACAACTACGCGGACCTGCCTGTCTTCGACATCCTGTTCGGCACCTTTAGAAACCCGAAGGGCTATGAGCACGAGACGGGCTTCGTCGACGGCGCATCGGCGCGAGTCGGAGACATGTTGCTGTGGCGAGACGTCTCCTTACCCGCCGAAGCGCACGTTCTGCAGCGGGGTGAATCGTCATGATCGCACCGACTATCGAGAAAACGCGCAACGTCGCGCTTCGCGACCCTTATCGTCGAGCGAAGCAATCGGACGCACATGCCATGGCCGAACTGGTCAATTTCGCCGGGGAGGGGCTGCCGGTCTACCTGTGGTCCTCGATGTGCAGGGACGGACAGAGTGTCTGGGAGGTCGGCCGCGAGCGCGCGCGACGGGAGACAGGCAGCTTCTCGTATCGAAACGCCGTTGTCCGGCAGGATGACGGCGAGGTCACGGCCGCACTGATCGGCTACGCGTTGCCGAACCGGGCCGATCCGTCGGTCTACGATGACATGCCCGCCATGTTCGTGCCGCTCCAGGAACTGGAGGATCTCGCGCTGTCGACCTGGTATGTGAACGTACTGGCCACCTACCCCGACTACCGGGGACAAGGTTTCGGGAGCGACTTGCTGGCTATTGCCGAGAGCCTGGCCCGGCGGGCGGGATGCAGCGGTTTGAGCATCATCGTCTCCGATGCCAACGAGGGCGCGCGCCGGCTGTACGAACGCAGCGGTTACGAGGAGCTGGCTCGCCGGCCGATGATCAAGGAGGGCTGGGAGAACCGAGGTCACGAGTGGGTGCTGCTGACCCGGCGCATCCAGGGCTAGCGCCAACGTCGAGTCGCAACCGTGAGTTAAGCAGACACGAAGTGCGGCGGGTGTCGCGGGCGCTGCTCGGCGGTACTAGTCCCGAACGAGGTACTGCACGCTGAACAGTTGGTCTTCGTCGGTCCAGACGCGTTCGACCGCAAAGCCGGCGCTCGCGGCCAGTTCCTTGAAGCCCTCCAGCGTGTACTTGTGGGAATACTCCGTCAGGATGCCCTCACCGGCGTCGATCTCTATCGTCGCGTCACCGAGCTGTACGGTCTGTGCCGTCTTGGCAACGAGACGTAACTCGATGCGACCTTCGTCCTGGTTGTACAGCGCATCGTGCCTGAAGGCATCGACATCGAAGTTGCTGCCGTACTCCCGGTTGATGTGCGTCAGCATGTTCCGGTTGAATGCCGCCGTCACGCCCGCGCCGTCGTTGTAAGCACGCTCGAGGATGGCGACATCCTTCTGCAGGTCGACGCCGATCAGCAGCGCGCCGCCGTCGCCCGCTTCCGTGTACATGACCTCCAGCAATGCCTTCGCATCTTCATGCTCGAAGTTGCCGATCGTTGAGCCCGGGAAGTAGACAATGTTTTTCACCGGCATGATGGCCGGCGTCGGCAGGTCAAACGGTTTCGTGAAGTCGGCGACGACCGGGATGATCTCGATGTGCGGATAGTCGGCGCGCAACGCGCCGGCCGATGCGAGCAGGTGCTCCTCGGAGATGTCGACAGGCACGTAGGCCGCGAGCGAATGGAGATTCTGCAGCAGCACGTGCGTCTTCATGCTCGAGCCGCTGCCGAACTCGATCAGGCTCGCCTGCTCGCCGACGAGCGCCGCGATGTCGTCGATGTTCTGTTGCATGATGCCGAGCTCGGTCTGCGTCGGGTAGTACTCGGGCAGCCGCGTAATTTCGTCAAAAAGCCTGGAGCCGGCCTCGTCGTAGAAGTACTTCGGCGAGATCATCTTTTCGGGCAGGCTCAGGCCCTCGATGATCGAGCGCACTTCCTCCGTGTCCGGAGTCGCCATCTGTCGAACCGTGTTTTGGGCCATGGGGCTTATGCGTCCTTTGCGAGTCTGATCCCTAGGAACTGCCAGCGGGCGTCCGGATAAAAGAAACTGCGATAGGTTGGGCGAATATGGTCAGCGGCGCTGACGCAGGAACCGCCGCGCACGGTCATCTGGTTGCACATGAACTTGCCGTTGTACTCGCCGAGCGAACCCGCCAGGGGTTTGAAGCCCGGGTAAGCCGAGTACGACGAGGCCGTCCATTCCCAAACATCACCGAAGAACTGCGGACCGTCTGATGCGGCGGGGTGCCAGAACCCCGTCTCCAGCAGGTTGCCGGAGACTTTAGAGTCTCGTGCCGACGCCTCCCACTCAAACTCGGTCGGCAGGCGCGCGCCGGACCAGCGCGCGAACGCGTCGGCCTCGTAGAAGCTCACGTGCGCGACAGGCGCGTTAGGGTCGAGGTCACGGACTCCGCCCAGCGTGAACTCCGATTGATGATCGGCGCTCCAGTACAGCGGACGATTCCAGCCCTGTTCTTTTATCGTGGCCCAGCCGTCGGACAGCCACAGGTCGCTCTTCTCATAAGCGCCGTCGCGTATGAATTCGCGATACTCGGCGTTCGTGACCAGCCGATTGCCAAGGCTGTGCGGATGCAACAGCGCGTCGTGCCTCGGGGTCTCATTGTCAAAGCTGAAGCCCTCACCGTCAAAGCCAATCTCGGTCAGGCCATTGCTGCCGTCGATGAATTTGTGATCGGCGACCGGCGACGAGGCTGGGACGGGCAGCGCCGGGTTCATGGCCGGCTTGAGCGGCGAACACGACAGCACATGCTTGATGTCGGTCAGCATCAGCTCCTGGTGCTGACGCTCGTGGTGCAGGCCAAGCTCTACCCGGAACCGGATGTCCGCCTCATCGCGTCGTTTAAGCAGCGCGACGATCGCATCATCGACGTGGCGCCGGTAGGCGATGACCGTTTCCAGCGTCGGTCGGGACAGCAGCCCCCGTCGCGGCCGCGCATGCATCTGCCCGGCCGTGTAGTAATACGAGTTGAAGATGAAATGAAAGTCTTCGTCGAAGACCGTGTAACTGTCGTCGAAGGGCTTCAGGACAAAAGTCTCGAAGAACCAGCTGATGTGTGCGAGGTGCCACTTGGTCGGACTGACGTCGGGCATCGACTGCACGACCGTGTCCTCGGCAGCCAGCGTATCGCAGAACGCGACCGAGTCGGCACGAACACGTCTGAAGCGGTCTGCCAGGTCTTTCGGTAAGTCTGTGTTGACGGTTGCCGCAGGGCTCGCCATAGATTCTGAGTCGCTCTTCGCTATGGGCTTGCCACCCTACCGGAACCACAAGACATTCACCACCGCGCCCGGTAATCGAACTAATTGATCGCGCGTTGCATCAGGCTAACGGAGCGGCAGCTCTGTCTTTCGCTGCACCGTTCGAATCGCGACACTCGAGTTCACCCGTGCAACGCCAGGTAAGCGGGTCAGTCCCTCTTTGTGGATGCGTTCGAAATCGGCCATGTCAGAGACGACGAGGCGCAGCAGGTAATCGAACTCGCCCGTCATCAGGTAGCACTCCATGACCTCCGGAATGTCGCGAACCGCCGCTTCGAATGCGGCAAGCTCACGTTCTTCTTCCCGCTGCAGCCCGATCTGGACGAACACGTTGCCGGGAAGCCCGGCGGCCTGCTGGTTGACGAGGCAGGCGTATCGCTCGATCAGGCCGCTGTCCTCCAATACGCGTACCCGGCGCAGGCAGGCCGACTCCGACAAATTGGCGCGAGCGGCCAGCTGAACATTGCTGATGCGCCCGTCCCGTTGCAGGGCGTCGAGGATCGCACGGTCAAAGCGGTCAAGCTTCATGTCATTTTAATTGCTATTGAAAGTCTTATATCGCAACAAAATGCCACATTTCCGACGATTAGTCCCGGCTTTTGCAGGAAAATGGCGCAAGAACGCGGCTATCCTTCCCAAATAAGACCAAACATGCGGAGAAGCGCCATGAAAGTCGGTGTACCCAAGGAAATCAAAACGCTGGAATTCAGGGTGGGCATGACGCCTGCTGGAGTGCGTGAGCTCGTCCACGACGGCCACTCGGTGATCGTCGAAACCAATGCCGGGGCCGGAATCGGCATGACCGACGCCGACTACGAGGCGGCCGGCGCTGAAATCTCGGCGACTGCCGAGGCCGTGTTCGCATCCGCGGACATGATCGTCAAGGTCAAGGAGCCGCAGCTTCCCGAGTGCAAGATGCTCCGGGAAGACCAGTTCCTGTTCACCTACCTGCACCTCGCGGCCGACCCGGCGCAGACCGAGGCGTTGGTCAAGTCCGGAACCACGGCTATCGCCTACGAAACGGTGACGGCCGATGACGGCTCCCTCCCGCTACTGACGCCGATGTCAGAAGTGGCCGGGCGCCTGTCGATCCAGGCCGGTGCATTCGCGCTGCAGAAAGCCAACGGCGGTCGTGGCGTGCTCCTGGGCGGCGTGCCCGGCGTGCTGCCCGGCAAGGTGGTCGTCATCGGTGGCGGCGTTGCCGGCGCCAATGCAGCCGACATGGCCGTCGGTCTCGGCGCAGACGTCACGATCCTTGATCGATCGTTGCCACGACTGCGTGAGCTGGAGGACACCTGGGGTGGTCGCGTCAATACTGTCTACTCGACGAAGCAGGCCATCGACGACCTCGTGCCCGAGGCTGACCTCGTCGTCGGCGCCGTCCTGATAGCCGGCGCCGCGGCGCCGAAGCTGGTCTCCGCGCAAAACGTCAGGGACATGCACTCCGGTGCCGTGCTCGTCGACATCTCTATCGACCAGGGCGGGTGTTTCGAGACGAGCCGGCCCACGACGCATGCCGAGCCGACCTACGTTGTCGATGACACCGTGCATTACTGCGTGACGAATATGCCGGGCGCCGTGCCGCGCACGAGCACGTTTGCGCTGACGAATGCGACCCTGCCGTTCGTCAAAGATCTCGCCAACCACGGTTGGGTCGAAGCTCTGCGCCGTGACCCGCACCTGGCCAACGGCCTGAACGTGCACGCGGGACATGTGAACCACGAAGCCGTCGCACACGATCTCGGATACACGTACTTGTCACCGGCCGACGCGCTGAGCGCTGCCTGACAGGACAGGCACAAACGTTGCCGGCGCGATGACGCTGGCCACCGGTCTCAGCGTTGGCGTAAGCTCTTCATCCTGGGGATAGGGAGATCGACATGCGCTTAAGCTTCGCTTTGGGTTTGCTCGCACTACTGGGTACTGCATCGACGGTTAATGCCGAGCCAGAGACGGGTCGGACGCCGGCAGAGAACTACAAAGAGTATTGCGCGCTGTGCCACGGTGACGATCGCAAGGGCTACCTGAACGACCACGCGCCGTCCCTGGTCACCGAGACCCTGTTCGTCAACGGTCCGATCACGCCGTTCATGGCGATCTCCTACGGCCGTCCCGGCACGCCGATGGGTCCCTATCTCGACGAAATCGGCGGACCGATGACGTCTGATGAAATCCGGGAGCTGGCCGGCTGGCTTGCCGTGTCCGCAGGCATCGAACCGACAGCGCCGAATCGCGACACCTTGAAGCCCATCGAAGGCGACATCGAGCAGGGCAAACGCATCTACGCGGCGCACTGTGCCGATTGCCACGGCGCGAAGGGCGAGGGCGGCGAAGGCACGGCTCTCGGCAACGCGACGATGCTTGCCGTAACGCCCGACAGTTTCCTGAAGGCGGCGATAGAGCGCGGACGGGAAGGCACGCCCATGGTCAGTTTCGCAGACACGCTGGCGGACGACGAGATCAACTCGGTCGTCGCGTTCCTGCGCTCACGGGCATCGGGATGGGACGTCGAGGACATGAGCTTCGACGAGCCGCCGGATCTGGACAACATCGTCGTTAATCCGGACGGCGACGCGCCGGAGTTCGACCTCGTCGACAGTCGCTACGTCATGGCCGAGGATCTTAACGCGGCCCTCGAAGACGGGCGCCGCATGATCCTGATCGATACGCGCGTGCCGTACTTCTGGGCCATGGCGCACATCGAGGGCTCGTTCCCGATTCCGTACTACAGCAGCGGCCGCGAGATCATCGCCGCCCTGCCGCAGGACGGCACGTGGATCGTTGCGTACTGCGAGTGCCCGCGTGCCGCGGCCGACAGCGCCGTCACCCGGCTGCGCGAGATGGGTTACAACAACACCGCGGTCCTCTACGAAGGCTATGCCGGCTGGTCCGCCCTCGGCTTTCCGGTCAAGGTCGGCCGCATCGATCCGAAGAAGGGCCTGTTCCGACATCCGTCGGCGGAGAAGCGCACGGAATAGTTTGTCCCACGCGCAGTTGGTTACCGATGCCCGCTGTTGTCGGAGGGTGTGCTGAAGTCGCAAAATCTAAGTTGCTCTGGCGGCGCTGCGAACCTCCGCTATGACGTCGAACAACCTGACTGTCGTAGGAGCGGCATCTTGCCGCGATAGGTCAGGACTCCCCTTGCTTGTAAGACTAGAGGTTTTTGGACTCCGTGATGGCGCGTTCGCAAAGTGACTGCCACGACCGGTTCTTCGAAGCCGGTACGACGATCCGATCCTTCATGACCCTTCCTGGGCTAACCTCATAGGGCAGGCCCTTGCCATTCTTAACTAACTCATCAACGGATGCTGGAGGCATTTGAAGGAGCAGGTCGCCCTTCGAAAACATGATGATCATTTTTTCCTTGTTGCCGACAGTGACCTTAATGCCTTGCGCGCCCCTGCCCGCGTTGACCGTAACGCGCGAGTCGTTTGCAAAATGATCTTTCACAGACTGATAAACGTCCACCTTGAGTCCCCCGTTTACGATACTGGCCGCATTGTTCAGGACCCTGGATCGAGCTCAGTTGAAAGTGCGAATGACAGCTCCTAATGGGAAGTCGTTACTCTACCTCAGGACACCTGGGTGGCCGGCTACGGCCGGAAGAGGATGTTCATTCCGGCTTTGAACACGTCAACAGGCCACCTGAGCACCATTTCTCTTTCTCGGACTCGTAGTCACTTTTGGCGTCGCCGAATTCTGTGAGCGCTTTGAGCAATTGAGGATTCTCGTTGACCAGAACTTCCATCCTCTCCTGGAAAGCCGCTTGCTTTTGAGTCATCTCACCGAAGGCCGTTTGTGTGGGAATGCCCAACCTTATGCCCCTGGCCTCCTCAGCTGACGCCTCAATTTCGAAATTCGCCTTGCAGACACGTTTCTTTACCCGACTTCCGATGGGCGCTTCGTCAACACAACGGACATCGAACTCGTCGTCGTCGTTTATCGCATTGAATAGCTCGTAAAAGACATCCTCTTTCGCATCAGCTCGATGGCGCAACCGACTTAGTGTCATCTCGCCTTGAACTATAATTTCATCGATAGCATCTGGTGAGTCCTGTTCGACAGTGTCTGACGAGTCCTGCTCGATAATGCTCGATGAGTCCTGCTCGCTTTCCTGGGCTGACGCGGTCTGAAGCATGCAGACCAACACGACTGCCAGGGTCGATACGAACCCCCTGGAGAGCATGGGTCGTGCTGAAATGGCCGATTGTGGAAACAGGCGAGCCCGACTGGCTCCCACTGAGTTGCCTGAAAATTTGAAGTTTCTTTCGCGCAAAATTTCTTCCTCTGAATGATTGCTGTGAGTCGGAGACCGTGGTCTTACCTAAAATACCCGGGCGGCGAGTATCGGCCATTTAGCAGGCGCTCGAAACCCTTCGAAGCTAATCCGGGTCGGGTCGAACAACCACCGTATCTGCTATGGGTACGATATCGGTAAAAGGCAAGTCTGCCTCTTCGGCATGCTGGCGAATCGCTTCCTCGCTACTGGCCTGGTAGATACAAACTGTTCCAAGTGCACCGCTGTCCTCACCGAGCACGTAAGAGCGAATCCACCGAATATCGTTGGGCATGCCGTCGCCGACTTCTGTCGATCGAGCCGCTGCCGCCTCGAGCGTCGGTCCGTCAGTAAATCCATCGCGTCGTAAGATTGCGTACAAGTTCATCATGCTTCTCCTGACTTTTTGTTCTTTTGCAAAGCAGCAGCATAGCAGTGCACAGGGAACGTAGACTCCTAACGGCTGCTGTAGTTCACGTGCAGATCTCCGTGATGGTCCAACAGCGGCCAGGCTCGCGGCCGGTTCCGGGTGGGTCGAGGGTCCCGCCGCCGGGCATCGCTGCGACGTCAGTCCGTAGACAGTTGTAGCCCGCAAACAAGCTCGGTCAGCGCGTGATAGCGCTGCGGATCGAGCCCGGTTACAGACAGAATCCTGTCGAAGCGAGCGTAGATCGAGTTTGGGTGCATGCCGAGTGACTTCGCGGTGCGGATGACGTTCATGTCGTTGTCGGCATAGGCAACTAACGTGTTCCGAAGCTTGTTCTTCCTGTCGGCCGCCTGTAACGCGGCCGTCCATTCCGGCAGCTCCGCTAAGACTTCAGCGCCGGCTTGTGTCAGCAGCAGCTCGAGGAAGCCGATATCACCGTAACGGCGGACTCTGTTCGAGCGGTCGGCCTGCTGCAGCGCGATGTTCGCCTCGCGCAGCGCCTTCGGAATATGCGCCGTCGATGGCGCATCGTTGCTGATGCCAATAAGCACCGCGTTTCCCATCAGGCGCAGCGGCGCGGCGACGAGCTCGGAGACCACCGTGTGTGGGCGCGTCCAACCTGACTGTCTCCGGGTTGCCGATACGATCGCAAACACGGTCCTGTCCCGGACGCCCGCCAGCACCCTGGCCGGGGTCTTTCCCAGGATCTCGTTCAGGCTTTGCTGGATCCGCTCGACCCGATCGGCGTTGTCCATTTCGCGCGGCTCGACGTCGCGCACGGCGACGACGGCATAGGTCTGGCGTTGCTCGAGGTAGCCGGCGCTTCGAAGCAGCCTCGCCGCCCGGCTATCGGATTCGTCGAACCCGTCCAGCAGCAGCGCAAACAACTCGCTGCGGCGGTCCCCGGCCGCCTCGGCCAGCGAGCGGGTCGCCGCCACGTATTCCTGCGTCACGAGACTAGCCGCCGCACCGGTGTATTCGATGGAGAACGCGGCCGTGGCGGCGACGACCCGGCGCAGCTCCGTCTCGTCACCGGCGACCCCGATCGCCGCCTCCCGGACGGCTTCCGCCAGCACCCTGGACAGGCAGCGATAGGCTCTTAGCTCGGCGTCGAGGGGAAACCGCTGGTTCGCGCGCCGCTCGGCATGCTCGACGATGAAGCGGGTATCCAGCGTGGCGCCGCCCAAAACACCGGCGACGGCCTCCAGGTGATTCAGACAGTGCGTCTCGAGTTCCGGGACGATGTCCGGATTGCGGCTGGCTGAGAATTCCTCGACCTCCGCGTGGATCCTCAGGAGCAAGGCAGCCTTAGAGTCCTCGATCGTCCGTCGGAATGAGTCTCCGGCAGCCGGGCCCACACCGAGGGCTCGCAGCTGCCGGACAGCGGCGGAAAGAGGGTCCTGATCGAGCATTATTGTGCATGTTACACAATATTTGGATCAAAATGCGCCGTTTTACTAACGATGACTGGCTATTTCTAACATTCTATTGTGTCCTCTCACCAACACTTTAGGAGATGAACATGCCAAAGTACCTGTTTGTGTATCACGGGGGCGACCACCCCGACACGGACGAAGAAGCCGCGAAGGTCTATGACGACTGGGGCAAATGGATGGCCGGAATGGGCGCAGCCGTGATCGACGGCGGCAACCCGGTCGGGTTATCGAAGACCGTGAACCCCGACGGTTCAGTAGTCGACAACGGCGGATCCAACCCGGCGAGCGGCTACGGCATCTTCGACGCGAAAGATGACGACGATGCGATCGCAAAGGCGAAAGGCTGCCCGATCCTGGAAGCCAACGGTTCCGTCGAGCTGGCGCCGATTATCGACATGTAAGCGCGAAGCCGGGGAGCGGCTGGCCTGGCAAGCCGCTTCCCGGCGATCAGCGCTCGAGCTATCCGAAGACCCCTGGACCCGGGTAGTGACTTCACTAATTCCCCGGCAAAGCACGACAAATCACGTCGTTGGGTAATGAAACTGGTTGATTTTCCAGAGGAGGGTGGGTGTAATACGCGCCCTTCCCGCGCTCGCGCCGGAAATAGAAGATTAAGGCCAGGTAGCTCAGTTGGTAGAGCAGCGGATTGAAAATCCGCGTGTCGGTGGTTCGATTCCGCCCCTGGCCACCAGAAACAAAAAGGGCCCCTTTTTCGAGGGGCCCTTTTCGTTTCTGGAGCCCAGGGGGAAACCACCACCGGGGTCCAAGTTTCTTGTTCCACGGTCATTACTAAAGGTCAGTTCGCATGGAGCCGCGAGGTTCTTAGGATTACGGCGGGCGAACTGGGTTCGATTCCGCCCCTGGCCACCACCTTTTCGTTCGGTAACGTCCGATAAGATCCAAGCTCTTGCGTAACTGCTTGAGCCTAGATTATTAATCGTTTGATGACGTCCGAGAAAGACTTTCCACAGCCCGTTCGGGAGTGGGGTACCTACCGGGGTACGAAGCCGATTCGAGATAGGGGTACCCCGCTTAGAAAGCCTAAGCTGGACAGGCACACATCGATAAGGCTTGTACCAAGCTGCCTCTTCGCTCGCTCCACCGCATTGAGTCGAGTCAGTAAAGGGGTGAGAAGCCTGCTCATGGACAGCGGCATCTGGGAGCGCGCACAGGGGTTCCTCAGGCAAGTAGCCTGATTCCTCGCTTCAAGGCGCTATGCCGAACAGCCGAGTACCAGGTCTCCTCTACGATAGTGCGACCGAAATTTCTTGGTGGCAGTTAGCCATTCGTCGTTGTTCAGTCCCAGTCGATCAAGAATCGGTGCAAGCGTTGGGTTTATACGACCGAGCTTGCCTTCACACATCTGGCGCCCTGATACGTCAACCAGTTGCAGGTAGTCAGACAGCCTGATTGGTAAGCCGGTATCGGTTGATTCGATCGAACTATCGTCCGCGAAGGACGCCAGACATTTGATCGCTACCTTCTTGTGCAGCAACTCCTCTCGGTTAGTTGCCCTAGCTACGGCCTGTCGAACCGCTGCAGGCGTATCCATGCCTTGAGTGCGTAGGCGGATACTCGTGTGTTCAGAGTCCTCGGGTGTCTTTGCTATCCCTGCTCTCACCGGGTTCAGGTCCACGTAGGCCATGGCTGTAATCAGGGCTCTCTCGGAACGAAGAGCCTGAGACTGGAAACGGGCTTCCCAGAAATGCCCTGTGCAGCCATCCTCTGCATTCGCCTGTCTTGCAATGGGCTCGTTCAGGCACTTCATGAACCAGCTGAGGCTGGTGAGCCTGGAACGCAGGACGGACGTCATGGACTTTAGCGTCGCGGTTTCAGCTGCATCCAGCACCTCACCGGCGCGGTACCGCTGAACCAGCAGCGGCCCATTGAACAACGCTGTCCAGCGCGTCAGCACCTCGTCGTCTGACCATTCTCTTGCCTGGTCGGGGCATAACTTGACGACCAGGTGATAGTGGTTGCTCATTACCGCGTAGGCACACAGATCGATGCTGAACAGGGAGGACAACACCCGCAATCGGTCTTCGATCCAGCCTCTTCTATGCCCATAGCTTTTGCCGGAGTGGTGATCAACGCCGCAGAGAAAGGCTCTCCTCACACAGCGTGAGTAGACATGGTAGTAGGGAGTATCTGCTGCACTGACTAACTGGCATCGCGGTCTTGGCATGTGGACATGATGGTTGAGAAACCTTCGATTCCAAACCGCTGAATCTCGTCAATTAACTGTAGAATGTGCCTGTCCACGTTTTGCACGTTTTGGGTCATTAACTGTAGAATGTGCCTGTCCACGTTTTGGCGTGCTAGAGGTTATTTCGCCGTTTGCGGGCGATACTGACCGTGCTAACGCCCCACGGATCGATACGCGTGTCTGTCTTTTCGAGACCCACCGAGCGTACGAGTTCGTCAAGCTCTGCGGTGCTCCGCCGGCGCATGATCCAGGCCTCTCCGTCGCGATTGACGCAGGTCCTGGCGATCATTTCGAGCTGCGGATGCCACGGCATACCCGTGTAGATCAGGTAGCCGTCCGGATCCAGCAACTCGGCGAGGGCTGAAAGCGACAGCGACACCCGGCGATTGTCGGGAAATAACTCATAGAAACCTGAAGCGACGATGATATTGGGCATTGTCGATAGCGCACGCAGGGTTGCCGCATCGAATGCATCACCGATCGCGAAGCAAACGCTTTCAATGCCCAGCGAATCAGCGTGGGCTTCGCCCGCCGCAACGGCGGCGGGGTCCTTGTCGAGCAGGGTCGCGCTGACGTTCAGGTCCCCCGTTGCCTGAAGTGCTTGCAGTACGTACCGGCCACCGCCGGCCGCGGTATCGAAAATACGTACGTCGCGTCCGGATGCAGCCACCCGTCGGATGGTGTCTTCCAGAATTGCAGACAAGTTCGCCTGTCTCGCTCGCATGGCGCGCCAGCCCACGCTGTTCAGATAGGCGCGATCGATCTGTCTGCCGATCGCCGTCGTGCCGCGCGCTTCGTTCCTGTATACGTAGTCAAGCGACTCGCCGGAATCGAATCCGGTTCGCCAACCCAGCCGAATGCCGTCGCTCAGGCGGCCAATTGTGCGAATGGCCAGTTTCAGGCTAGTGAAGCCCAGGGCTTTGATCGGGTGAGCCGTTACGCGTAATCGCTGGTATTCCTCCTTGGTGTAGCCGGCGTCATCGCCGGCCAGCAAAGGCGAACGGTCGACGTTTGATGCGAACCGCTCTTCGATGAAGCCGCGCGACTTAGCCAATGCATCCGCCCGTTTAGCCTCGTAGAGGATGGCGTGGAAGAATCCGGGGTAGAGCTCAAGGTCTTTCGTCGGAGACGATAGCCGGTTGTAAAACCGGCGAATAGCAGAGTTGCTCACGACGAAGTCCGATCCTGCCGCGAGCACGAGTGTCGGGGTCACAATTGCGCCGGCATCCTGCATGACGCGCGTCGATAGATCATGCAGGCCAAGTAGCATGTGCGTCCCGATGCGCCTGGAGATCAGTTCGTCAGCGTTGTAGCTGTCAATCTCCTGCCGATCGTGCGTCAGCAGCCGTGCCTTTACGTAGCTGCTAACGAATCGGCGACCCGCAAATTTCTGCAAGATGCGCAGGCCCGGCACGGCGAAGGGGACATAGAGCCGTACCCTGAACGCGGGCGCGGCCAGCACCATGGCGCGAATGCGCGGCGCGTAGTCAAGCACCCATGCGGCAGCCACGACTGAGCTTATGCTGTTCGCGACCAGCGCCATGTTTTCGACCGGGATGCAATAGC
>JASJBE010000036.1 GCA_030066655.1 Woeseiaceae bacterium
AGCTCTTTCGCCTGGCCTATCCAGTCGTCCTGTTCCATGCGGCCTTTGAACTCCTTCAACTTTGCATTGACGCGGGCGATATCGTGGATGCCGAAGTTCGCCAGTTGCCGGAATGAGTATATGCCCAGGTCGTTGAGCGCGCTCTCAAAGACCTTGCCGATGCCCACGATCTGTTTCAGATCATCGACTTCATGGACCGACTCGTCGTCATTGGCGCTGGGTTCATTCGCCGCCAGGGCTTCGTCGCGCGCCTGCTGAATCGCATCCTGCTGCTGGGCCTCGAGTTCGAGGAAGTTCTTTTCGACCTCATCAAGGCGAAAACGTAGGGTGTCCGACTTCTTCTCGGACTCGCTCGCAATTGTCTTGTAACGCTTGGCGTCGTCCTCGTATTGCTTGCGGCTCGACTCCATGGACTTCAGGACCTCGGACATCTCCGTGTTCTGCACCTTGAGTTGGTCCAGTTCGGCGACGTCGCGCTTCAGTACCTGGATCTCCTGTTTCGCGAGCGCGTAGTCGTGGTTGAGCTGGGCATTGTCGGCCTCGAGGCGGACAACGTCATGCTCCAGCTTATCGATCTCAGCCAGTCGGTTTTGTGCCGATTCAAGCATCTTGTTGATGGATTCCTGCTCCGAGCGGGATCCGCTCAGGAGATTTCTCAGCGATTCCTGCTCAGCCTTGGCGTTGTCGATGCTCATCTCGAGCGCCTGGCGCTTTTCGAACGCCTTGCGGAGTTCACCTTTGTAGAACTCCCGTGACTTGATGAATTCCTGCTGCAACTCCTGCGACTGATGCTGCACGGAGAGAAGCGCATGCTGGAACGACATGAGCTTCTGTTTCGAGTCCTCACGCTCGGTCCTGAGCGTGAAAATGTCCTTCGACAGGGATTTGATCTTCTCTTCAGCTGAGCTCAGCGATGTGTTGGCGCGCTTGGCCGCCGCCGCATACTTCTGGATATCTTCGTGCTGGGAGTCGATGGTTGCCCTGTACTTGTGCGCTTCGGCCACCAGGCCGTCGCGTTTTCGAGAGAGGTCATCGACACGGGTCTGCCATTCATCGACGAGTTGGTCTTCCTGGCGACCGGCGATCACGCCGCGACCCAGCCAGGCCAACACGCCGGCGACGGCGCCTGTGCCCAGCAACAGCAATAGCGTATCTGTCGAAAAATCAGCGAGCATCTGACTTCAGTATTCGCGATCCGGATAGCAAATATCGTCGGAGTATGAGCACCGCCCGCCGTCTGGCATATGACTTAATCCACAAAATGGTGCTTTGCAGGACAATTTTTCACCGAATTTCGTTGATTCTGGCGGTTTTAAGCGCCGTTCGGGGCCAAGTTACCTGAAAAGAGCGTCTGCACACCCACAGTTAGCGGGGAGGGAGGAGGCAGGAGACTGGCCGATCGGCGATCTCCGTCGCAGCGACTGAGAGCCACGACACGCAACGATCAGGGCGCGCTGACCCTCACCAGGTCGCGAAATGCGGCCTGGATGACAGACGGTGAAAACGGTCGCTTGCAGTATGCCTCTGCGTCGTCTTCATTGGAGTCGGTGAGGAACAGGGGCCGGGCAGAAGGGTGTTGCTTTTTGTAGCTCTTCCACCACGATTTGGCGAGCCGGTTATCCTTGTTCACGACGACGATGCCGCAGGATCCAGCCTGGCTGGGCTCCCGCAGCTCGTATTCCGCATCGATGTTCTGAGCGGTATTCACCAAGCTGCGAAGCGATGCAACCTCATGTGCCAGCAGGCCGAAGTAGGTGATGCCGAGCTTCTCGCGGCGCTTTTTCCCGAAACCCAGCATCATGACACCCAGGCACTATGGTGGCGCTCGAACGGCAGCGGCGCGAGAGTGGCGCAATACGCTTGAGTTTTACCTGGCTTCGAATCCATACGGCACCAAAGGTTTACGAGTCCTGACCTATTAAATCACTGACGGGGATTCGACGATGGCGACAAGTTGACTCGTGCCCCACAGTTTTGTGAGACGCAGCTCACATAAGCGGCGTGTTAAATCGATGCGGGCGTCGATTTTCACCGGTGCAGACATCCGCACACCTTGAAGCAGGTATTTGGTTCCGCCAGCACTGCGTCCTGTATGCTGTGCACAGGTCTGGCTAGAATACGGGCGTACAACGAGGACTTCGCGTATGAAAAAGCTCGCTACGGCACTGGTGGCGTTGGTTGCCATCGAACACGTGTACATCCTCGTTCTCGAGATGTTCCTCTGGACCAAACCGGCAGGACTCAGGGCATTCGGCCTGACCCCGGAATTCGCCGAACAAACGGCCGTGCTCGCTGCAAACCAGGGTCTCTACAACGGGTTTCTTGCGGCCGGTCTCATCTGGGCGCTTATCCGAAAAGACGATGGCTTCCCGCTGCGCGTGTTCTTCCTGAGCTGTGTTGTGATTGCGGGTATCTTCGGGGCGATTACAGCAAAACCCTCCATTCTTTTCGTGCAGGCGGCTCCCGCCTTTGTCGCGTTGGCAGTCACCGTGCTTGCGCAACGACGAGCTGAGGAACAAATATGAGTAGTGAAACAGGAAACACGGTTGAGAGAAAAGGTCACTGCCTGTGCGGCAAAGTAACGATTACAGCGAAGCGGGCCAGCAACGAAGTAGGTGCATGCCATTGCAAAATGTGTCGCCGCTGGGGTGGCGGGCCGTTCATGGAGATTGACTGCGGCACAGACATCATCTTCAATGGCGAGGACAGTATCTCGGTGTTTGATTCATCGGAGTGGGCCGAACGTGGCTTCTGTCGAAACTGCGGCACGCACCTGTTCTACCGCATCAAGCAATCGCAACAGCACATGGTCCCTGTAGGCTTGTTTGAAGATAGCGCAGAGTTCGAGTTCAAGGGCCAGGTCTTTATTGACGAACGGCCGGAGTATTACGCGTTCGCAAACAAGACCAAGGACTACACGGGCGAAGAGATATTCAAGATGTTCGCTTCTTCATAGCGCGACTAGCCTGATTTTCCAATGCACGCATCAGGATTCTGTCGGCGCCAAGGCTTAACAGGCTGCGCTGGCGAGCGAGCCGGGCAGTTCAGAAGCGATGCCTATATTGAAACGGAGCGTTGACCGCTTCAGTGCTTCTGCGACCGCCGATACAAGAGCTTCTCCTCGCGGACGCCGCTCTCGCTCTTCATCGCGAGGTAACCTTCCATCGTGACTTCGTCGGTGCGATAGAAGCTAAGCCCTGAGAAGTGAATAGCGTCGTCTTCGATGCCGACCAGGGGGAAGGTGATGTAGCCCTCTTTCTCTTCCCAGGCGACGAACTCGGGCGTGAAGTGCTTGACTCGAATTTCGAGCGAGCCTTCCACTTCGAGGAGAAGCAGCAGCTCATAGAAATTGACCCCGTCATCGCTGTAGAGCTTGAACATACCGACCATAGAGCCGGCGGAGCCGGGGTTCCAGACTTGCTCGAACCGCTGTCCGAAAGCAGTACCGTCCCAGGAACCCACCAGCCAACTGACGTCTTCCAGCGTTGCATCTGGACGCTGCCCGGAGTCATCGAGTCGGAAAGTCTTCTTATCTGCCGTCGAATCTGACTCTGCCACTCCGCTCGCGAAGCAGAGCAAAAGGGCGGCCAGCGCGATCGTGAGTTTAGCCATCTGACAGGTCCTCTAAGAACATAAGCGCTTTGCCGTCCGTGTCGTCGAACATCTGCAGACGCGCCTTGAAGAGGACCATCATGATACTCCCATCAAGCGGCACCTGCTTATTGTCCAGCGCAGCTCGCGCTGCTTCGATGTCCTTACCGCCAGAAGTCTGCAGCGTCTCCGCGTCGGCGGATGTGTCTTATCGCCTGAAGGCGGTGGAGATGCGTTCGAGCGTGGATACTGCTCTTTGTCACTCGAGGTTGTTGTGTACGGCCACGGCAGGCTGTTTTCTCCTTCTGGCGCCAGTGGCTTTCTTCGCACCGCGTTTTAAAAAGCCCCCCAAACCATTGATTATCAATGTGCTTAATTGTGCGGCAGATACCAGAAATGCCGGGCCGCTGTTGCGATTATGTCGCCTGCGACGAATAAATTGCGATGAGTCGCAAAGTCATAGGCATTTGAGGGTATTGAGGCGATGACAGGCAGCGACTCTTACAAAGTAGTAACCACAGGGCAGATTCTGGACGGATTCGACCCGGCTGAAGTCCGGGAACGCCTGGTCTCGAGTCTGCGCCTGAAACCCGAGGTGGCTGCTCGCTTCTTCGAGCAACCGCGTGTCGTTAAGAAAGGCGTGTCGCGGGCCAACGCGGACAAGCTCTGCTCTCAACTCGCCAAGCTGGGCATCGCAGCCGATGTCCAGAGTTCGGTGCCGCCGGTGGAAAGCCCGCCGGTCGAGCCGGTAGCCGCGTGGAACCAGGAGCCTGCTGCCACACCTTCGAGCCTCGCGATCGTCGACTACGACGATCAATCCAAGCCAAAGCAAGAGACGATCGAGTGCCCGAGTTGCCATCATGTGCAAGCCAAGTCAGAGCAATGCGACGCCTGCGGGGTCTGGTTTCATAAGTTCGAACCGACAGCCGTTGCATTGGAGCCGGTTACCGCGTCAAACGCGGTACCGGGTGTCGTTCCTGTCGAACAGACGACAGACAGTGACAGTGAGGCAGCCGCACTGAGTGGTGACTCTGCGGAGGAGGGCGCATTTAGCCCAGCCGCTTTGGCCGCTGCCGCAGCCGTTGCGCTGTTTGGCGCGTGGTTGTGGAAGTTCGTTGCAGTCACGTTTGATTACGAATTCGGTCTGATCGCCTGGGGGATTGGTGGCGCCGTGGGATTCGCAGCGGCGGTATCGGGGTCTCGCGGCGTGCAGGCGGGTATCGTATGCGGTGTACTTGCACTTGGCTCCATCGTTCTGGGGAAGTACTGGGCGTACAGTGAATTCGTTGACGGTTTCCAGGAAGCGGTTTCTGGCGCAATGGTCAGCGATGAGGAAATGAACGACTACTTTGAACAGGATCTCGCCGATGCGCGAGCGTTCGTCAACGGATCGGGCAGTGACGACTTCGTTCGTAGTTTTATGGTGGAACGAGGCTATACCGACACCACCGATCCCTCGCGCGTCAGCACGGATGACCTTGAGTATTTTCGCGACTATGTCGAGCCCGCATTGCTGGAGATGGCGCAACAATCACCGGACTTCGAGGAATGGCAAGCCAACAGCATGGAAGCGATCGCCGAAATCTCGCCATGGGCATTGATGCGAGAAGGCTTCGGCATTCTGGACATTCTCTTCGCCTTCCTGGGCATCGGGACCGCGTTCCGACTCGCCAGCCAGCAGGGCTGACAAACCGTTGGACATCACAGGTTCCGAGAACCGCCTCTCCACCGTTCGCGCCGTATTCCTCAATCTGGCGGTTGTCCTGATCGGAAGTGCAGTTGCCACTGCGGAACCGAAATTTCACTCAGTATCATCGCTTGCCGAGTTGGAAGAGACGCTCGACGCGGCGAGGGGCAAGCCTGCGTTGGTGCGTGTCCATGCTGACTGGAGCGTCAGCGACACCCAGTTGGACAAGCAACTCTCATCGGCGTGCGCACGTGAATCTCTGTCCAACATCGCATGGATAGAATGGGATGTAACTGCCCATTCTGATGAGGATCGACAGTTTCTGGCGAAGTACGAGGTCTTTGGTCCGCCGACGCTGTTGCTGTTTGACACGGAAGGCAATCATCTGAAAGAGAAAGCCGTTGTCGGATACTTGCCTGTTGAAGAGATTGTCGCAACTGTCGCAAACACCTTCGGCTTGCCCCAGGATTCCACGCTGGCAAACTGCATCGCGAGTGAGGACGCCAGCAAACTGATTACCTGGAATGAGTTGATCGAAAGCTCGTATGAATATCTGGGCAAGAGCCAGCAGGCGCTTGAAGCAACGTACAAGCTAAGTGACCACGATCGCTGGCATATAGATCAGGACGAGGGCACGCTGACCTTGAGTAAGGGCAACCATCCGGTTGCCGAGGCGGAAATTGCAATCGTTGGCAGCGTCATCACGGCGCACGGCGTGTGGCGTTGGAGTTGGGCCAATCCGTCTGTCGAGCAAAAACTCGCCGCGCCGGTCGATACCGTCAGACAGTACGGTGTCGAACATGGGCTGGACAAGCTAACCGATCAGGGTTGGCCGGCCGAGGAATTCGACGGCTGGGAGATGGCAGCGATAGCGAACTTCCTGCTTCAGGGCAAAGGCGTATACCCGGCGCCTGCTGGCGACTCGATTGTGTTCGTTGTCATCACTGATATTCGAAACGTCGAGTAATGGTTCTTCAGTTGCCTACAACCGCACTAGTCTGCGGTTTGTCTCGATACCCCAAGACCAGCATTTCTGATAGCGTAATTTGTGCGTAAGGCTGACATGTTTTGCGGGAGGTTCACGATGAAGATTCTCGTTATCAATGGCTCCTATCGCGAAGACGGAGTCACCGATTCTGCAATCACCTGTGCCGTCGAAGAACTGGAACCGGCGGGACATGAAGTAGAGCAGGTTGTACTGCGCGACACCCCTCTAGAGTTCTGCCTGAACTGCCGGCACTGCATGCAGGAGCCCGGAGAAAGCCCGGGTAAATGCGTCCAGGATGACCAAATGGACGCCATTATTGAGCGTATCGAATCGGCTGACGCCTACATTCTCGCCGCGCCGGTCAACTTCGGGTCCGTCACAGCCGTCTTCAAACGATTCATGGAACGCCTGTCTGGCTATGGCTATTGGCCTGAGGGGCAACCGTATCCGAAGCTTAGGAAAGAAAAGGTCTCGCCGAAGAAGAGGGCGCTCATCATCTCGTCCTGTGCGGCGCCCGGACTGCTGGGTCGCATGGTATTCGGTAGCGTGCGTCAGCTCAAAAACACGGCAACGCTGATTGGTGCGAAGCCTGTCGATATCGTTTTCGTCGGCCATGCCGACCAAGCGACGACGGCCGGGCTTCGAAAACGCCAGGTTGGTGAACTGCGCGAATCCACGCATCGGCTGGTTGCCTGAGGCGAAACGACGTAAGCGGGGTGTTTCGGTAAGAAACGGTCGATGTTCGGGGTTGGCAGTCTTTGGGCACAACGGGAAAGCGTGGTTCCCTCAACTTTAAGTCTTAAGTTCAGGTCTACCGCAGCTATCCGCCTCATGCGCACTTGGTTTTCTACGGGGCAATCGGTGCGAAGGACTCGCAGGAGATCTGGCCGTTGGTAATCGTAAGAAAACTGGCCTCAGGCACGGCGACCCATTCGGCCTCGAGATCGTCCAGCGGCTCGGAAACAATAGCGCGTGCATTTCTCGAGAACCTTTCTGCCTCAGGGGCGATCTCCATCGTCGCGTCACGACTTGCACTGTAGAACAGCGATCGCGACTTGCCTTCGGTCGAATAACGGACTGCATACAAGGACTCACCGTCGCTGATGCCGAGGGTCATTTGCAGTGCATCGTCTACGTTGTGAGCCTCGGCCAGGTGCTCGACCAGTCCCGCCATACGCGCCACTCCGGCCTTAACATCGCCATCCATGCCGAAACTCAGCGCGAGGAGAAACATGAGCTCGGAGTCGGTTGACCCTTTAATGAGCGGAAAAAGCTCCGGCGAAACAGCAAATGAGAGTTCTCGGTGCAGCCTTTCGTAGTCGTAGATGAGCCCGTTGTGCACGAACAACCATTTCTGGTGACTAAATGGGTGGCAGTTCGTTCGCTGGACCGGGGAGCCCGTTGTCGCACGCACATGGGCCAGGAACATCGACGATTCAATCTGGGCGGCGAGCGCCTGCAGGTTCGAGTCGTTCCAGGCCGGCCGAATATCCTTGTAGACGCCAGGAACGTCGCGAGTGCCGTACCAGCCAATTCCGAATCCGTCGCCGTTCGTGGTCGTGGGCGACTTGGATGCCTCGAGGCTCTGATCGATCAGAGAGTGGTCCGTCTTGAACAGGACTTCGTCGAGATGGATGGGTGCGCCCGAATAGGCGAGCCAACGGCACATGTCAGTCTCCTTCGCGATGCCACGATGAAGGGTTTTTCGAGTTTGAGGGCTGCAGAGGGAATTCGCAAATCGACCGCCAGCGGTCTGGAATCACCCCGTGTTTCGGGGAAGTTCCTTAGGCCTGACGTCCGGAAAGGAGCCAGACAGCCGTGCGGGAAGGCGCGCTGTCCCCTCGAAACTGTATTGCGTTTGCCGGCGACAGAGATCAATGCTGAGGAATGTCAACGTTTGCGCAACCAATGAGGCGGCAAGACGCTGGGAGTAATACGTATTGTGGGCCATTGGCATCGATTACATGCTCATCAACACGTTCACATTGGAGGAAAAGGACCGATGGAAGGCATCGACAACCTATTCGACAAATCAGTGAGTGAAATCGAGCGAATGCTCAACACCAAGACGGTCGTGGGCGAACCAATAAAGATCGAAAACCACACGTTGATCCCGCTGGTCAACGTTGGCTTCGGCTTCGGGGTCGGCAGTGGCGAAGGTAATGACCCTCAACGCGGAGTCGGATCCGGCGGAGGTACCGGTGGAGGAGGGGGCGTAAAACCGGTCGCATTGGTCGTCGTCAACGAAGAGGGTGTGCGAGTCGAAACGATCAAATCCGGTACGACCAGCGTGCTCGAAAAAGTCGCCGAGACGATCGGTAAATCGGCCAGCGCCGGCGGCAAAGGCAAGCCTGACGACTAACACGCAGCCTGTGACCGATGATGATTTTTCTCGGGCTGCTCTTGTTCTTCGTTCTGGTACTGGCTTTGCCCCTCGATGTCAGTTTCGATGGCCGCTGGCCTGACGCCGGCAGCAATCGCCTGGTACTCGGTTGGGCATTTGGTGTGCTGTCGTTTGATATCAATGCCGGCGGATCGAGTTCGGCCGAGGACGCCGAAAGCGATGACGTTTCGACGACTCGACAGTCGCCATCCAGGCACAAGCGGGAGTCGTCTCCGCGGCCATCAATCTGGTCCCGCGCTCTTCGGACGCCGGAGGTTCGCAGGCGAATCTGGCGATTCGCTCATGATTTGTGGAGCGCCGTCCACAAGCGCGACATCTTTATAGGCGCGCGCATCGGCCTCGAAACGCCGGCGGACACCGGTCAGCTTTGGGCGGTACTCGGCCCGGCGTCCGTGGTGCTCGCGGCCGTTCCGGAATGCGTCATCGCTGTTCGACCGGATTTCGATAAGGAGGCGTTTGAATTGACGGGGCGAGGCCAGGTGCGAGTCTACCCGATCGAGGTTCTAGGTGTGCTGGTCGCGTTGGTATTGTCACCTCCGCTTTGGCGCCTGATCGTGGCCACGTACACGCAGCGGCGCACGGTGTAGGAGGCAACCGACATGCAACGCGAGCGACGCAAGACACTGCTGCAGACGGACAAGGTCAGTGTGAGCGTCATCGAGCGTCTTAGCCTTGAAGTGACGAGTTTGCGAAACGGCGGCTACGTGGCTGGCAGTCTCGCACCCGTCGCGATTGAAATTGTTTCGGGCGACGGTCCGGCGCGTGTGGTGTACCTCGATTGCCGGCCTGGTGAGGCAGTCACGATGGGGTCGGTTTTATGACCGGTCACGGGACATCGACCGGTCCCGAAGTCACACTTCGGGCCGAGGGCCTTACCAAGATCTATCGAAGCGGTGACGTCGAAGTGGCGGCTTTGAAGGACGTCTGCCTCGATCTGTATGCCGGTGAGATGGTGGTTCTGCTGGGTCCGTCGGGCAGCGGCAAGTCAACACTGCTGAATATTCTCGGTGGGCTGGATGCGCCGACGAGTGGCCGTGTCTTCTTTCGCGACCAGGACATTACCGCAACGAGCGACGTCGAGCTAACCAACTATCGACGCGACTACGTCGGTTTTGTGTTCCAGTTCTACAACCTGATCTCGAGCCTGACGGCCAGGGAAAACGTGGCGCTCGTCACGGAGATTGCGGCCGACCCGCTGGATCCGGCGGACGCGTTGCGCATTGTTGGTCTGGACGATCGGATCGACCATTTTCCGGCCCAACTGTCCGGTGGCGAGCAACAGCGCGTCGCCATCGCGAGGGCCATCGCCAAGCAGCCGGCGATCCTACTGTGTGATGAGCCTACCGGTGCTCTTGACAGCAAGACGGGCGTTGTTGTGCTCGAGGCGATCGAAAGCGTCAACCGGGAGCTCGGCACGACCACCGCCATCATTACGCACAACTCGGTGACCGCGGCCCTGGCCGACCGTGTCGTCTCCCTTGGCGACGGTCGTATCACTCGGATCGAGGAAAACACCGAACGCCTTCGCGCAGCTGATCTCGCCTGGTAGCTCCAATGATCGGTGCGCTGAACAAGAAATTGCTGCGAGACCTCTGGCATCTCAAGGGGCAAGTCGTTTCGATCGCGTTAGTCATAGCGTCCGGGATCGCGTTGCTGGTGATGTCGCTGTCGACTTACGAGTCGCTTCGTGCCACGTCCGATGCGTACTTCGACCGATACCGGTTCGGCGACGTCTTCACGACGGTTAAGCGGGCGCCTCTGCGCCTCGATGAACAAATCAAATCGCTTGAGGGCGTTCAGACGACGCAGCTTCGTATCGCGATGCCGGTTACCCTGGACGTCGGGGCCTTTGCGGAGCCGCTGATGGGACGTCTAGTCTCGATCCCGGAGGGCCGGCAGCCGAACTTGAATCGGCTGGTCTTGAGGAGCGGGCGGCTCGTGGAGCCGGGGCGTACGGACGAAGTCATCATCAATCACGCGTTTGCCGAGGCGCACGAGCTGCATGCCGGCGATACAATCGCGGCGATCATCAACGGCAAGAAACGCCGCCTCGATATTGTCGGAACCGCGGCGTCGCCAGAATTTATCTACATCATCAGTCCCTTCGCGCTGATGCCCGACAAGAAGCGCTACGGCATCCTCTGGATGGGGCGGAAGTCGCTGGAGGCCGCGTTCGACTACGAAGGAGCGTTCAACGACCTGTCATTGACCGTATTGCGAGGCACCGACACGCGACAGACTGTCCAGGCGCTGGACGCGTTGCTGGCACCCTATGGCGCCACGGGTGCGGTCGATCGCGACGATCATCTGTCTTATTGGTTCATTCAGAACGAGCTCGAACAGAATAAGGCTTCCGCAAGGGTCTTGCCGACCATCTTTCTGCTTGTCGCCGCTTTCCTGACCAATACCGTGCTGAGCCGCCTGATTATCACGGAGCGGACCGAAATCGGCCTGATGAAGGCCTTTGGCTACAGCAACAGCGAGGTTGGCTGGCACTACGCAAAATTCGTTATCGCAATCACGATCATCGGGATCCTGCTGGGTTGGGTGCTCGGCGCGATTCTCGGGCGAATCAGCACGGAAAGCTACGCGACCAACCTCAACCTCCCGTTGCTGATCTATCGACCCGGTCCCTCATCTTTCGTGATTGGCGCCTTCGTCAGTCTGGCGGTCGGTCTCATCGCGACGCTGCGCGCCGTAAGAGAGGCAGCCAGTCTCGCGCCGGTCGTCGCGATGTCGCCGCCCGCGCCACCAGTCTTCAAAGGCGGAAACCGACTCTATCGCAGGCTACTCGAGACACTGGATGAGCCGACCCGAATCATCGCGCGGCAGATCGCGCGGTGGCCGTCGCGTGCTCTGGTGACGACGGCAGGGTTCGCCGGCGCGATCGCTATGATGATCCTGTCGCTGTATTTCACTGACGCCATTGACGAGATCGCCAGCACTCATTTTGGCGAATTGCAGCGAGAAGATCTGGCCCTCGGATTCAGCGATCCGAAAACATCGGCGGTGCTGCATGAAATCGAACGGCTACCGGGTGTGATCTCCGCCGAGCCGATGCGCATCGTGTCAGTAGACCTGGTATCGGCTCAGCGCGTACATCGCGGCGCCCTGCAAGGTCTCTCGCGTAATGCTGAGCTGACGCAAATCTATGACGTCAAGCGTGGTGCGGTCCCGGTGCCCGATGACGGCATTGTCCTGTCTTTGAGCCTCGCGGAAAAGCTGCGGGTGGAGGCCGGCGGAGAGCTGGAGGTCCGGGTGCTGCAAGGGCGACGACCGGTCGCCCGGCTGCCCGTCGTCGGCGTCTACGAATCCTATATCGGGATGTTCGCCTACACGAACATCACCGTCCTGAACCGATTACTGCTGGACCGGCCCCTGACCGAGTTCGTAAACGTCTCTATCGACGAATCGTCGCAGGACGAACTGCTGGAAACACTGAAGACGCTCCCGGCGGTCTCGACCGTCGCGATCAAGTCCGTTGCCAGGGACAATTTCTACAACACCATTGGCAAGACACTGATGATCTTTGTCGGCTTTTTCGGCGCCTTTTCCTTTGCACTGGGCTTCGGCGTCACCTACAACGCACAACGTATTGCACTGTCCGAGCGTGGCCGCGAGCTCGCCACGCTGCGGGTTCTGGGCTTCTCGCGAGGAGACGCGCTCTACATCCTGCTTGGCGAGGCAACTTTCCTGGTCTGTCTCGCGTTGCCTCTCGGCTGTCTGCTGGGTTGGCTACTGACGGCAGTCTTCATTAACGCCGGCGGCTTTCAGACGGAACTCATGCGAATTCCGTTTGTGATTCGACCGGAGACCTATGGCACTTCAATCGTCGTGCTCTTAACCGCGCTCGCCGTATCCGGGTGGGTAATGAACCGCTGGATCGCCCGGCTCGACATGATTTCGGTGCTCAAGACACGAGAGTAAAACCATGAATGCGAAAAACAGGAGAATAGTTATCTGGAGCTGCGTGGGTGTGGTCGTCCTTTTCGGCCTGGTCTTGAGCTTCAAGCCACGCCCGCTGCTCGTCGACCTTGCGACCGCCGCGACCGGGCCGATGACACTGACGGTGGGTGACGAGGGGGAGACGCGCGTCGTCGATGTCTTCGTCATTTCATCGCCGATCACCGGACGGCTGCGACGGATCGAAACCGAACCGGGGGATCCCGTCATCGCAAACACGTCCATCGTCGCGCAAATCGAGCCGACCGAGCCGGAGCTGCTGGATCCGCGCACGGAGGCTGAGGCAAAGGCGCAGCTGAGCGCTGCGGAATCGGCCGAGACGCTGGCGCGGTCGGAGCTCGACAAGGCGGCTGCCGAACTTCGCTTTGCTGAAACTGAGCTGGAGCGTTCCCGCAACCTCGCCCGTCAGGGGACCATCTCTGAACGCGATCTCGACGCGAGTGAGCGCGCCTACGAGACGGCGAGGGCGGCGCTCGGCAGCGCACAGGCCAGCATGCAAGTCCGTCGCTACGAGCTGGAGAGGGCGCAGGCTCACCTCATGTCGCCATCCGACGCCTCTGACCTGCGCACTGTCTGTGCCTGTGTCGACGTCAGTTCGCCGATCGACGGCCAGGTACTTCGTGTACTCCGTGACTCGGAGGGCTTCGTTAACGCCGGTGAGCCGCTGATGGAGATTGGAGCGCCCGACCGGCTGGAGGTCGTCGTTGACCTGCTGTCCTCCGACGCGGTCAAAGTCGCTGCGGGCGATGCCGCGTTCATCGAGAACTGGGGTGGCAGCGACGCACTCGAGGCACGAGTCCGCCGGGTCGAACCCTTCGGCTTCACCAAGGTCTCGGCTCTCGGAATCGAAGAACAGCGGGTCAATGTAGTACTCGATATTCTGAGCCCACCAGAGGAATGGACAAGGCTTGGGCACGGCTACCAGGTGGATGTCCGCGTCGTACTCTGGCACGAGGACAATGTGCTTCGCGTTCCGATGACTGCGCTGTTCCGCGATGGCTCCGACTGGGCCTTGTTCGTCAACACCAACGGATTAGCCGAAAAGCGGATACTCGAGGTCGGTAACACCACGTCGAGTCAGGCACAGATCATTGCGGGACTCGAAGACGGCGAAGAATTCGTGCTTTATCCGGGCGAGAGCGTCGAGGAGGGCGTCAGGATCGCAGCGCGCTGAGCCTGTGCCAGGATAATTTCAATGCTTGCAGGCTCTGATCGATAGTGAAGTGATCTGTCTTGCACAGAACTACGTCGAGATGAGCAGGCGCGCCCCGACGGGCAAACCAACACGAATCCCAGGCTTCCGTGGAGAGTGGTTGCCCGATGCAATCAGAACTGAACGAGCTGATACACCCAAAGCGGCGAGAGTTCCGCGCATTTGAAGGAGATTCAGAATGAACAAGCTGGATGAAACTCCCAAGATCGAATTTGGCTCCCGCCAGGAAATCCGGGACTGGCTAACGGACAATTACACGACGGCCGGGCCTTTCTGGCTGGTCAGCTACAAGAAACATGTGACAGATCGATACGTACCGTACGGCGAGATCGTAGAGGAACTCCTGTGCTTTGGATGGATAGATAGCCGGACACGGCGCCTGGACGATGACCGTACGATGCTTTTCGTCGGCCTACGCAAGCCCGGCAGCATGTGGTCCGCGTCGAATAAGAAACGGGTAGCAGAACTCAACAGGAACGGTCTCATGACGCCAGCGGGCCTGAAAACGATTGATTCCGCGAAGTCTGATGGCTCCTGGGTATTTCTGGACGACATCGAAGATCTCGTCATTCCGAAGGACCTCGCGAAACAGCTGGACGGGAATAAGGCCGCGAAGAAGAACTTTGAAGCGTTCAACGATGCTGCTAAGAAGGTGATCCTGCTGTGGCTCAAGACGGCCAAGCGCAAAGACACCCGAGACAAGCGTGTACAGGAAACCGTGCGACTGGCGGCGAAGGGCATCAAAGCCGCGCATCCAGAGGCCAGGGGTCAATAGCAGGGCGTTCCTGGACATCCTGAAGCCGTACGCTCACTCAGAATGCCGCCACAGCCTGGCCAAACTCCAGTGGAAAAAGCTGGAAAAAAGCTGGAATCTCGGTTTTCAGGCTGAGACTGGCGTCAGGCACGGCGTAGAATGGCTGAATGAACGATCCTTCCAGCGTCGCCATGAACGAGGGCTTCAAGATAAACGACATTCGGGTCACACCGACTGACGGCGAAGTGTGGCGCAACGGCGCACAGGTTGGCATTCTTCGACCCAAGGCGATGGCCGTGCTGGTGGCACTGGCTTCGAGCCCCAACAAGGTGGTGAGCCGGGACGAGTTGATGGCGACCGTCTGGCCGGGGCGCGTCATCTCTGAGGACACGCTGACGTCCTACTTGTCGGAGATCCGCCGCGCATTGGGTGAGAATGCCAAGTCGCAGTCGCTGGTTCAGACCGTCGCAAAGCGCGGCTATCGCCTGGCAGCGACAGTGACAACCCCGTTGCCCGATGAGGAAAACGAGGTTCCGAGGCGGCGTGTGTGGGCGGCGGTTGGTGCGGCGGTTATTGTCGCCGGACTTGTGTCCGCCTTCACATTCACTTCGCTACCGGACGCCGAGCCCACAATCGTGGTAGCCGAATTTGCGGTGACAACAGACGCCGACGAGGCCACGACGAAGGCCGCGACACGATACGAGCGGGCGTTGCGCGACAGGCTCCACGATGTGGATGGCGTTCGGTTGCGCGGTGGATTCGGCGGTCTCACGGCCGGCGAGTTCATTGCCGAGACCGGTGGCTACGTTGTGTCCGGTGAGGTGACCGCCGACAGCGTGCTGGGTGACCGGATGGTGCTCACAGTCACGGTCAATCACGCTAATCGGTTGGGTATGCCGGTCGAGACACCGCTCGGCCAGTTCGACATTCCGTCGAGTGAATCCGCCTACTTCGTCGAATTGCCACGTATTCGGGACGAGATCGTGGAGCGCATCAAGGCGCGGTTAGGCAAGCTGATCGGCGTCGACCGCGGTCAGTTACGCTCGACGACCAACGCCGAAGCCTACCGCTTGTTCCTGCTTGCGGGCGAGCGACAGGTTGAGTCCCCTGCCTGCGGCGAGGCGACTCAACCTCTCCTTCAACGCGCACTGGAGATTGACCCGGAGTTTGCGGATGCCTGGAATCTACTCGGCTACGCGCACTGGACGGCGATGTGGAGTTGCGGCAACGGGAGGCGGGCCGCGGAGCTGGCAGTACAAGCGGCCGACAAAGCGCTGAGCATTGACCCCTCGCACCATAGCGCTGTCTACCTGAAGACCAACGTGCTCGTACAGACCGGACGCTTTAAAGAAGCGCTTCGGTCCGTTGACGGGATCATGAGCGAGCAGGGTGGTAGCCCCTATCTGTACGCGAGTCTGTCGACCGCATTGCGCTACGCAGGCCTGGTAGACGAGGCTGCAATGGCCGCGCGCAATGCCATTGAACTGGATTCGCAAGTCTACCTCGCGAGTCTCTACGAGGCGCCGCTGGCTTTGCTCTACGCCGGTGACGTGGAGGGCTATCGGGCACAAATGCCCAACATCGACGACAGCATGACGGACTTCTACGCGGCTTATTCCATGCTTGTGCTACGCCAGCCTGAAAGAGCTACTGATTCATTGGCGGTCAGCGCGGAGCGAAGACTTACCGAGTCCGGGACCTTTGCCGAACTGGCAAGCGTTCTGCACCTGATCATGAGCGATCAACCAGGTGCTGCGATTGATCGACTCGAGCAACACATCCTCGAACGACAGATCAGGGGTGCGGTTGACGGTGAGGTCACCTTCAAACAGGCGCAGCTCTTTGCGCTGGCGGACGCACCAGATCGCGCCATCGAGCGGCTCGGCGTGGCGGCAGATGAGGGTTTCGTGTGCCTTGACTGCGCGTCCCGAGATCCGACGCTGTCAACGCTGACCTCCGAACCGGGCTATCAGCGCCTGTTGGATCGATTGCAGCGCGAGCGAGTATTTGTTGACGGTCTCATGGGCCAGCTTCGCGTCGAGTCTCTTCAGGATTAGACCTTTTGGTCGTACTCGGAGTCATCGAGGCACCGCTACCAATGCTCAAAATGGTCCGCGGCGCGCGCTCGTCTGTAGCACGCCGGAACCGTGTGAACCGCCTTGCTTTACCGTGTATCCGCGGAAAGCGCGAACACCCGTTGAACGCAACAGGCATCACGGCAGCAACGCCGTGTTGATAATGGCCGTATCGATAGCCACCTCGAACCCGGCCGGAGTATTCGGCAGTGTGAACACGTTGACCTCCCGATCTCCGTAAGGCTCCGTGCGGTCATACTCCCACGGTGCAGTCCCGCCTGAAACGGTATCTTCTGCATCACCGATGATCGTCAGGCGCCCTCCGTCGTCTGTGATTCGCTGAGCATCTTCGGCTTCGAAGATCAGCGTTGCCGGGTTGTCGATTCCGATGCCCAGGTCGATTTCCTCGATGCCTCGAACGAGGTCAGTGCCGCCGGCGACGAGATTCGAGCCGCCGTTGGTCGTCAAATCCAGCGTCAGCGAGCCCAGGTCTGCGAGCAGTCGAATCGTGTCGAGGCCAGGCCCGCCGTATATTCGCTGATAGCCGCCAGTACCGGCAAGCACGATCACGTCGCTACCTTCGCCACCGCTGTAGGAGTCGCGTCCGCCGTTGCCGATCAACTCGTCATCGCCGGGTCCGCCAACAAAGATGTCGTCAGCATTAGACGTCCCCAGCAGGAAATCTGCTTCATCGGTACCCGGATGCGTGACAAAACCGGACAGATCGGCACCAAAGAGTGCGTAGACCGTGCCCGGACCAAGGTTCCCGGGCGCATTGGCATCGGGCACGAACGGATCCGAGAGGAGGATGTCGTCATAGCCGTCCCCGTTCAGATCCCCGGCTGCACTCAGCGACAGGTTGTCGGTCAATGGGGTTGGCCACTGGTAGCCGGACAGGTAGAGCCCTGACGGAGGCGTGAGCGTTACCCGGTCAAGCTCAGTTTCTGCCTGTTGGTTAAAGAACACGCGACCAAGCACCAGGAAGTGATCCTGCGAGTTGGTGACCTGGTTTCGGGCACGCACGAGCACATCGTCGAATCCGTCGCCGTTCACATCGCCAACGGGCTGTGCCCCGGTGATCGTGTTAGGGCTGCTGAAGTCTGGCGGTGTGTACTCTGCGCCGGCGACGAAACTAACGGCGTCGGTGCCGTTGATGTTGAGCGGCGGATTGACGCCAGTCTCGCTGCCGAAGTAGACAATGACCTCGTTGGCAGTCAAATCGATCTGGCTGTCAGTCAATGCAAGAACGTCGGCATAGCCGTCGCCGTTGATGTCGCCGGCAGGCATGACGCTGCCCGGTAGTATGCCGACAAGCTGCGCGCTCCCCCGGATCGTCACGCCAGGCGAGCCTTGTGCGCTGGTTTCGTCCGGTAAGCCGCCCGCGATGCCGTTGACCACGCGTCCAAAGCTCTC
The DNA here is from genome assembly GCA_030066655.1 of Woeseiaceae bacterium. Lineage (GTDB taxonomy): Bacteria > Pseudomonadota > Gammaproteobacteria > Steroidobacterales > Woeseiaceae > UBA1847. The sequence continues at coordinate 18,089 of JASJBE010000036.1, forward strand.
GAACAACGTGGCGCCTGAGAGGTTGTATCCGGCGAAGAAGTCATCCTGGCCATCGCCTTGCGTATCGCCGACCGGGCTTAAGGCAGCGGTGCCGCCGTCGTAGGTGATCTCACTCATCCGAAGACCAAACGATCTCACGTTGTCGATCCGGTAGTTTCGAATGCCGGTGATGTTGGCCGCTCCGTAGACCAGGAATGCGCGCCCCAGCCTCGATCCCATGATCAGGTCGGCGAACCCGTCTCCGTTGATGTCGCCTTCCGGACCGACCTCGACACCCAGCCCGACTTCAGACTGCGGTGGGCCGCTGAAACTCAGGATGTCGGTGCCGTTCACGTTGACGTTCGGCGTAACGCCATCTGAGAGGTGATCTGTCAGATCGACAGTCTGTCCTGCGAAAGCACCTGCATTGAGAACAACCAGTACCAGTCCGCTGGTGGCGTTCTGCCCGAAGCCGGGGAGGGCAATGGCGAAGTCGCGCTGCCGGTTGCCATCGATGTCACCGATTCCCGAGATCGAGACAATGGTTGTACCAGCGCCAGCGAATCCGGCGGGCGGCAGCAGGAACTCTATACCGCCGCGGTTGAGAACATCAGCCGGAGTCATCGCGGCCGGAAACGGCGTCAGGCTACCAGGGATCAGGTACACCCGGTTGTCGTCGTTGCCGAAGAATTCGGGAGCAGAAGCGATCGCGATATCCTCCAGTTCATCGCCGATAACATCTCCGAGCGCAGCCATCGAGCTGCCAATAACGCCAGCCCCAAGACCGTCGGCGAACGTGAAGCCGTTGGAGCCATCGAGATCGTTGATCGTATCAGCGAAGTCATCGGAGGGCGGTTCGATGACGTCGATCTGGACGATCGTCGTGACCGAGAGCTGGCCCGGGTCCTCTGCAACGATCGTCAGATTGATGCTTGTTTCTTGCATCGCGTCGACAGAAACTCCGGGCCGGAGCTTGAGCAGTTGTCGGCCGGACAGGCTGTCAACTACGAATCGTGACGGATCGAAGCCGACCTCCGACAATGTGAGCGTATGGATGTCTTCCGGATTCGGATCGATGACCTCGATGAATCCGACAGGAGCGCCCGCGAGGCCGCCAATGACGCTTGAGTTGCTCAGCAGTATGTCGGTCGGCGGCGAGGCGACAACCTCGTCGACGTCGTTGACATTTATCGACAGGGTCTGGGTCAATACCAGACCATTGCGGTCAGTTGCCTCAATCGTAACGGGCACAAAGGTCTCGATTTCAAAATTGAAGGCGTCAATCGTATACAGCTCGTTGCCGTCACGAATCTCAAAACGGATCGTGGGCGATACGGCCGACGTAACGACGGTGAAGGTCTGCACGTCGCCGTTGACGTCATTCGGGTCCTGGGCGTCCAATAGGCCTACGAATGCACCGGCCCTGTTTTCGTCAACCGATTGGTTGCTGAGGGTGATGGCGGTCGGCGCCCGTGGCACCTCGGCGGCCTCGTCCCACGGGCTGCCGTTCGCACCAATCAACTCGAGCCGCTCAATGCCGATAAGGGCTAAATCAAGTTGCTCGGAGTCGAATCTGTCGCCCGGAGACTGATCGAGGTGCTGCCGCAATGCTGCAAACGCAGCCAGCACGTCAGCGTCAATCAAGCCGAAATCGCCGACGACAAGACGCAGCGTGTCTATCCCGTTCGCACCGAATAGCTCGTCAGCCGACTCTCCTTCGGCGTTTTGATTAAGCCGTAGGGTTACCGTATCGTCGCCGCTGCCGAGGTCGATCCGGTTAGCGTCGGCACTCCCTTCGATGGTGTCGTCGAACAGCGATCCATTGGCGTGTTCGAACCCCGAGAATCTACTGCCCAGGCTATCGTCGCCGTCCGTGAGCGAAACATCGACTCCTGTGTCTACAAATCGGTAGGTCAGGGTATCGGCTCCGGCCCCGCCCAGGTAGGTGTCCTGTCCGCTGCTAACGCGAACCTGGTCGTCGCCGTCGCGACCTTCGATGCGATCGCGGCCCCTACCGCCGTCGAGAATGTTATCGAGTCTGTCGCCAATAAGTATGTCGTTGCCGTCGTCGCCAACCAGTTGATCACCGCCTTGAGGCAAGTCCGCGAAGAGAGCCGGGTCTATATCATCACTGTCGCCCGCATAGATGATGTCATTGGCGTCGCTACCGGTCAGTGTCTCGAAGGTCACCTTATAAGCGAGCGACCCGATAACGATGTTTGGACGAGCGGCTGCCACCGGTAAGAAATCGTTGCCGAGCGCGAGTTGCAGCGCGTTGTCAGGAACCACGATAAGGGGTTCCGGTTCCTGCGGCGGTGGCACACCAGGATTGGTCTTCGTGACGGGCAGCGTCCCATCGGAGCGAAGCTCGACGATGACGTCCACGGTATCGCTCAGACCCCTCGTATCGCGTGCGAGAATGCGAACAATCAGATTGGTCGGTACCGGCAGAAACAGCAATTCATTGACGAAGTCCCGGTCATTCGTGCGAACCAGACTAATCACATTGCCATCAATTTCAACGTCGAAATAGCGGTCTGCGATACCACCCGCGATCTGAACCGACGCCAGCGGATCCTGCGTGTCAACCGTCACTTCACCCAACCTGAACGGTATAACGTTGCCGTCGGCATCGAAGGCGAGGGGTACCGCATCCTGGCGAAGCCTGAACACCTGATCGACCCATAGCTTCGGGCCAAGATTAGTGAACGTCGTCCACGCAAGCTCTCGAGCGGTCAGCTCATCCGGAATTCGATCATCCACGATGCGGATGTCGCCTTCGAAATCGTCTTGGATCAATATGGCCGAGACTTCATCGCTCCCGACATCGAAAAAGACCGCGTTGGAAACGAATTCTTCAAGGCCATCTGCGATGAAAAACGGCACTCTCTCGAGATTGGGATCAAGCCACGCGTACGCGTCCTCGATGCGAGAGAGTTCCAGCTCGTAGTTCAGTGAGCCGGCGTCGGGGCCGGCAGTGGCGAACGTCGATCCTGAAGCAACCTCGTCGACGTTTACAAGCACCCGCGTATCGGGCGCGTTGACAAAGTCAATGTAATCGGGTTCGCCGCGACCGGCTGGGCTCGCGCCAGGATAGATGAGCGCGTCTCGAACCTCGTCTCCGTTTATCGTGACTATGTCACGGCCCCGTCGGGTGTCGATAAAAACGTCGCGGACACCCGTCCCGATGATGATGGTATCCTCCCCGTCCCCGGTCGTGACGTACCAATCGACAGCGAATTCCACGCCCGGAATCACCTGGCTGGCACCACCGATTACGATTCTGTCACCCGTTTCCGTTCGCTCGATCAAAGGGTCCGGCGGCGGAAAGTCCGGCGTGCCGAGGTAACGCACCGTGTCCTGTGACAAACCAGTGTTGCTGAGGTCCCCCCGCACTTCGAGCGTGTTCGGTCCTCCGCCTCGCAGGAACACAACGTCTTCGTACCCACTGACCGTGGCAGTCTCGGTACGGTCGTCAGTTGTGATCGTGAATACCATCGCCGTGCCGTCCAATGACGGCTCGAGAGCGAAAGTTGCACCTGTTGTAGGGCCAACGACAACGAAGGCATCTTCATCCGCCGGGTCGTCATCGACAAACGTCACGTTTCCACCACCGGGTACGTAAAACGCAACGGAGCCGGCCCCGCGCGTAGGATCGCCACTGCGCTCCACCAGGAAATACTGTTCCTCAAGTACGGCGCCCGTGCCGTCGGTCACGGCCAGGATCGCTACGTCCGCGGGCACTCCAGCAGACGGGTTCGGGCCGTTTCCATCTCGGTACTGGACGCGCCCGGCAATGATGTCGTCCTGGGTGAACGTCGTGATCGCGACGCCCGAATTGTCGGCGAACTCCAGCGTGCCGATCATAGGCCCGCCCCGCAGGTCGTATCGAATTTCGGCCGGGTCGGCAGTCGGATCATCAGGATCACTAAAGCTCAGGTCTTCCGACGCAATGGTGAACACACCGCCGGCGTCAACATTGATCTTCTCGTTACTGACCAACGCAGGGGCGTCGTCGACACCGATGACAGTGATACTTACTTCGGCCGTCGCGGTGCCGCCGTTACCGTCGCTGATCGTGTAAGTGAAGGTATCTGTGTCGGTCTCATCGGCTGCAAGTGACGTAAAGGCACCATCAGGATCGTAGTCGAACGTACCGTCGCCGTTGTTGGTCAGCCGCCCGAGCGTGTTGCCGGTATTGACGGACTGCAGCGTCACGGGGTCGCCGTCCGGGTCCGAGTCATTGTCCAGTACAGAGCCGGTGGTCAGCGTCGCGTTGGCGGCAACTGTGAAGAGGGCGCCGCCGTCATTGACGGCTGCTGGAGCCCGGTTGTCCGGTTCGTCGCCGCTGCCGCTGCTTCCGCCGTTCTTGCCGCAGGCGGACAGCATGAGCGAGGCGAATAACAGGATGATGTTTGGGCCCGCGGCCCTGAGACCTTTGTTTTGTCTCTTCTCGGATGTGGTAGCCAAAATTGCACTCCTGCTGAAAGCCCGGCGTCTGGCGAGCGTGAGGGGTGCATTGTTGTCAGCCGGACTAGGGGCTGGCGCGGCAGAAAGGCTGGAAAAAAGCTGGAAAAAAGCTGGTTACTGCGTCATTTTCCGTTCGTTGATTCAACGGATAGGGTTTCCCAGACCGCAAAGAACAGGACGGGCGAAAGGACATCTGGGAGTCTGCGGGCAGTCATGTTCAACCTCGCGCCCAGACGGGCCTTGACTGATTGCTCTACTTTTTACTCAGCCGCATAGAGTCGGCGCTCCCGCCCGTTCACGCGGCGTCGGTATGGCGCCAGCGCACTCATCAGCAACCAGTCCGGAAACGACGCGATCAGTTGCCGCGGCCCGGCCAGGCGTATCTTGCCCGCCTGAATCTCCTGACGCAGATCACGGAAGCCGCGCCATGCCTCCACGAAGCGCCGCATATCAGACCGGACGTGCAAATCGGTCTCGTAGCCGGGGTGTTTCAGGCACATGTCGACTGTGCCGTCATTATTCACTAGCCAAAATCGTCGAAACTCGGTGGGTGTCCCTGAGAATTCGAACTCGACGACAGTTCGTCCGTCGGGCATTGCATCGGTGTTCATGCGCAGGGACATACTCCACGCGAGGAACGCAGGATCAAGGTCTTCCATGTCCATGTCACGCGACCAGTGTTGGCCCCAGACTGCCATCATGTCGATCAATTCGGTCAGTTCGAGTGCCGCCTGAGTCGGCTCGTACCGGTAGCGGTTCTCATTGCGAATCTTGCGTTTCTCGACGAGCCCGGCGTGCTCAAGCTCGGAGAGTCGCGTTGAGAGCAGGCTCGGTGAGATCTTCGGCACGCCCTGGTGAATCTCGTTGAACGTCCTGCAGCCATCGACGAGTCGGCTGACAATGAGAATGGTCCAACGCCGACATAGCAGCTCCGCTGCCAGTGCAAGAGGGCAGTACTGGCCGTAAGTCGATGATTTTCTGTCTTTATTCTTCATAGGTTCAACCGCCACGGGCACTACAAAAATAAGAGTAGTTCATGGATCGCATGGGCGATAGGGTTATTGCATGCTTTGAGAAGGCGGGAGGATGCATATGAGCACCAACAAGATCATTACCAGCCTGGCTATCATTGCCTTAAGCCTGCCGAGCGCAAACGCGCTCGGCGGTGACGCCGCTTTAGCGACCGACTGGAACGAGACCGTGCTCGAAATCGCCGAGGCCGAGGACGGTTTCCTGACATTGAAGGGGCTCCGAACGGTCACGATGATGCATATCGCAATGCACGATGCCCTGAACTCGATCGACGGCCACTATGAGATCTATGCGTTTGCGGGCGTCGCGCCTGAGGCAGATTCGATTGCCGCAGCCACTCAAGCCGCTTTCTACGTAGCGGCAGACCAGTATCCCGATAGGCGAGAGCAGTTGGCGGCACTACGCGACGAATGGTTGCGCGGTATCGATGCGGGCGAGGCGCAGCAAACCGGTAAGCGACTGGGCAGCGAAGCGGCGCAGGCCATTCTTGCCCGTCGGAAGGACGATGGATGGGATGCAGAGGCCGAGTATCGCTGGCATCCGATGGCGCCGGGTGTCTACGCCGAGTTCGAGGAACACAGCGGAACGCCGCAGGGATTTGTCTTCGGTGCCGGTTGGGCGAAAGCGCGAGGATTCGCCTTGGCGAGCCCCGACCAATTTCGAGCGCCGCCGCCACCCGAGATATCGAGTGATGCCTACACGCAGGCGTTCAATGAGGTGAAGGCGGTCGGTCGTTTCCAGAGCATGAATCGCACGCCGGACCAGACTCATATCGCTTTGTGGTGGAAGGACTTTGCCGAGAATTCGCATAACCGTCTAGCGCGCGACCTCATCAAGAAGGAAGACCTGCCGTTGCAGGAAGCCGTCCGGCTGTTGGCACTGCTGAACATGGCCATCTTCGACGGTTACGTCAGCAGTTTCGATAACAAGTTTCACTACAACCATTGGCGGCCGTACACAGCCATACGCTGGGCCGAGAACGACGGCAATCCGGATACGCAGGCCGAAGTAACCTGGACAAACACGCACCGGCATACCTATGCATTTCCGTCTTATCCGTCGGCGCACGGCACGGCGTGCGCCGCCGCCGTGACCGCACTCGACGATGTCTTCGGCGAGGATCACGCATTCACTATGCGTACTCCGATGGTTGATGTGGCAGGCCCGATGTCGGGAAAAATCGAGATGCATCCGCCAACGCGAGATTTCGAGAGCTTCTCCGATGCTGCTATGCAATGCGGGTTATCGCGGATCTATCTGGGGATCCATTTTCGGTACGACTCGATTGAGGGTCTTCGTCTCGGTGAGGCAGTTGGTCGAAACGTCGTGGACGGCTTTCTAGGGCTTAAGAATCAGGTGGACTGATTCCATGGGTGTGACCTAACGCTATACACGCCGAGTGTAAGGGTAGGGCGCCGTGGTCTGTGCCAGGGGTCAGACCCTACGTCTCTGCAAGTGATTGGAATTGGGAGCAGGCTACGGAAATCGCACCTACATCGACAAAGGCGTCTCGCCGGGAAATCTGGTTCTTCCCAACTTTCTCCCGCGAGTCAGGGCGCGGTACGGTCGAACGCTTCGTTCGAAAGGAATGCGACAACCTGTTCTACGACACCCGGATCACTGCGCAGCTCCCAATGAGTAACGTCGAACGTGATGAAATCGCTCATGCCTTCCAGGCGTGCGCTCTCTACGCTGACCAGGCCGTCATTGGGAAGCGGCAGCCACTTGTTCGCCACGGCTGTGTCTTGTGTCCCCGCGACCACGCCGACAGGGTAGTAGGGTGCCGGCAAGCTTGCCGGAAAACCCGTCGGGCCCGTGCTCAAAGCCATAGCCGTGGGTCCAGCCATTTCGAGGATTGAATTCGGGACGGATTGATGGGCTTCCGCGTTCGCTAGCTCACTGCCTTTGTTGGGTGTGCCCAGCAGAACAACCCGTCCAAGACTGTCCGGCTTATGCTGACCCAGGTAGGCACGGATCAAAAGGCCACCCAGCGAGTGCCCGACAAAATGAACGGTTTCCGGGCCGGCGACGCAGCAGTTATTAATTTCCTTGCTGATAATCTCGATGAGTGCATCGGGCGACTTTTCGGTTGACGGGTAACCTATGCTGTGGACATCAAATCCCGCTTCGGTCAGCTCACTTTCCATCAGCAGCATTGCCATTTCGCTGCGGCCGAGTCCGTGTAGCAAGACGACCTTGTCACTACCGGCGTTGTCCGTCAGGACGAGCGGAGACAGTCGGAAGGCGTAATAGCTTCCGATAACGAGTCCGACAATTAGCAGGAAGGTGAGTAGTCTTTTCATGCCAAACGCTCAACGGGAAATACACGCGTGAAGCGAAAGCTCCGCGATTCTTTGGGCTTATCGTTATCGTCGTATCGTGGCATAACGCGCGCCAGAACTCTCAACAAGTGACTGATCGGGCATGACAGTACCTATACGGAGTGCGACGGCCAACTCTGTGTAAACGGCCACTTGTGGCCAATTGACAGGCGCCCCCGACGAACATGCAAATACGAATCGCCCCGGACCGCCCCATACGACCTAGTTTGACGCCAGTGCGGCAGGCAAGATTGAGTCCTTCATGAACCGGTCACGGAATTCGCTGCGCGTACGTCCGTCGCTGTAGTTTCCGGCCTGGATCAGCACCACGAGATCGAGCGTCGGCACAACGAACAGCAGCTGGCCACCGTTGCCGCTAGCGTAGTAGGTCTCGATGTCCCTGTCGTCGACGCGAAAGCTGCGTCGCCACCAGGCGTAACCGTAGTCATCTTCCTCGTTCAAGCTGCTGTGCGCTGCCCTGGATTCGCGCACCCAGTCTTCCGAGACAATTCGCGTTCCATTCCAGACGCCTCCGTCCAGGTACAGTTGCCCGAGTTTGATGAAGTCGCGCGGGCGAAGCCGGATTCCGCCGCCCATGTACCCGCGCTCCATCGGCGACAGGTTCATCTGGTAGTGGCCCATTTGCAGGGGAACGGCAAGTTTGTCGTCAAAGTAGGCCGGGAGGCTCTGCCCCGTTGCTTTGCTGATCACGCCGCCCAACAGGTTGATGCCGGCCGTGCAGTAGATATCTGCGTCGCCAGGCTCGTTGCGCATCGGCAGGTCCAGCGTGTATGTGTACCAGTCCGGCTGCGCGTCCTGATCCTGCATGACGCCCTCATTGCCGGGTGAATCGTAGTCATCGTCGTCGCAGTCGAAGCCGGGGGACATCGTGACGAGATGGCGCAACGTCATACGCGCCTTTCGAGGGTCCGGGTTCGCGTAGGCGTCTACGCCGCCAAAGTACGAGTAGACGGGCATATCAAGACGCTCGATTGCACCAGAGTGAATAGCACTGCCTAAGAGGATGGATGCCAGTGACTTGCCGGCCGACCGGGAGTCGTGAGTTTGCTCGCGGTCATAGCCGTGGAAGTAGGACTCGAAAACCAGCTTCCCTTGGTGCGCGATGAGCAACGCATGGATGTAGGGCTCGCGTAATTGGTTGGGCTCGGACGTCCTTATCGAGTTCAAGAGATCGAGCAGCGGCTGCTCATCAAGGCCAGACACGGAGGGAGCGGCCGTTTGCCATCCGTCATCGAGTTGTGCGGGTCGGACCAGAGCTTCGACCGGCGATGGATCGCGAATGGGGTAAAAGCCGGGCGCATCGTGCCGGGGGCGCCTCGTGAAGACCATGGTTCTGCCAAAGCGCGGGTACAGCATGGTGAAATGCCGCCCCTGCTCGACGACCTCTGCAGTGGCGAGACGTTCGCCGTCGCCGTCGTAGAACGTTAGCGAGTTGCCCTGAAAGCTGGCGGACTCGATCGGGAACCACCAACCCAGGTTGCGCTCCGGGTTCCGAAGATACGTACGATAGCGGTCCGTGGACGATGCCGTACGACCGGCATCCGGGATAAGCGGGATGTTCAGCGACACCCTCTGCATGAAGGGTCGAATTGTGCCCGCGAAGTCGTCCGGCCCTGCCGGCACGAGCGATACCGGAGTCGCGAACGGGTAGCCCTCGATGCGTCCCGGTGGCTGGATCCAATGACCCACAATCGCCGAATCATCCGCAGCTTGCAGCCCGACAAATCGACCCTGGCCCCTAAACGCGAACGACCACTCGGTCGATCCGGTGTCTAGCGATGTCCTTACAACAGGCGCGGTCTCGCTCTGAATATCGGCAATCCAGCCGCTCTCAACCCGATGCAGAGTGACGGGCCCGTGGAGCCGCGGCCCGAATTCAGCCTCCGCGACCCAGACGCCCGACAGGCTGCCTTTGCCTTGAGTACTCTCATCGGCGCATCCAATACTGGTCAAAGCCCCGGCGACGAGCAGCGCCGAGACCGCGGCCGCCATCCTGAATTGCGACACTAGGCCACTCCTTTGCAGTGCTTTTTGCGCTGCGTCAACCAGTCGACGATCGGACCCGCGCCGCTCTGCATGTTGCGTTTGAGTCCGGCGCAGGCGCCGTCAAGATCGCCATCACGCAGCGCGTCCATGATCTGCTGGTGTTCGTCGCTCGCATTCCAGACGTGATCGGTTTCGCGAAACAGCGCATGCTCGTAGCAGCGTGTGCGACCGATGATCTGATCGATCATCTCGAGAAGGACGCGATTGGGACAACCCGCCAGCAATGCACGGTGCCACTGGTCATCGAGATCGATCGCGGTGGCCGGTTTCTTCGCCGCAACCATGGCCGCGTTAATCCGTTCGAGTCGATCGATCTCGACCGGGGAAGGGATGCCGGCAAGTCGTAAAGCCTCTGGATCCAGGATCGGGCGGATCTCATAGAGTTGTTGAAAATCATCCAGCGTCAAAGGGGCGACGAAAAAACCACGTCGTGGTTCGGTTGTCACGACCCCTTCGGCAACGAGTCGCGTAAGGCCTTCCCGCAAGGGCGTGCGACTAATTTCGAGCGCCCGAGCGAGGTGGACCTCGTTGACACGCGCTCCATCAGCGAGTCGACCATCGACGATCATGTCGCGAATCTCGTCGGCGGCGGCCGCGCCAATGCTCCTAGTCACCAATTGCATACTGTATACAGTATATGTAACACGCTGCCGTTGCAATGGCGGTAACAAGCACTGCTGCGTTACCGCGCGTCGAGGGTTGGAGAGGTTCGAGATGGACCCGAGATCGTCGAAAACACGACTGAACCGGGGACTACATAGGTCCCGGAAGCCTGCGCCGATCGAACAGGCATACTTCGAATAAGCGGTGGCTGTATCGACCCATTCCTTGCTCTGCGCGAAACAATCTGACTGTCGAAAACGCGAATTTGTAGACGGTTTGCTAGATGTTGACGTTATCGAGTCCGCAGATTGGATGACTCCCTTGTCGGAAGAACAACTGGGCTTGTCACAGAGCACCGAACATCCTGGTTGACAACTGCTGTTCCCATCTGCCCAGGAAGGCTGCGGTTCGTTCGGGACTCATAGTAGCTACTTGTTCGGCTGTCGCTATAATGAAGCATGTAGTCACCGGCATCCGTAGCGCCAGATCAGCGTACGCCTGTAGCGTAGGGAGACTCCGTTGAACGACCGGCCCGACTTCGAAATCAAAGTTTCGTCGGCGATTGAGCTGATACAGCGTTTGCAGGTTGTCAAGGACTTTGGCGAACTGAAGGCAACTTACGTCGAGTGCTTGTCAGATATGGGCGTTCGAATGATGAGCTACCACCATTTGCCACCCATCGGCGCACCCGACTACACGCCTCACCTCACCGTGGTGGCCCACGGCTTTCCGGAAGACTGGGTCCGGCGCTACGTCGACGAAGAGCTTTATTTGATCGACCCAATCCCTCCGAATGCGGCACGTGTGCTGCTACCCTTCAAATGGTCTGACGCTTGGCATTTTTCCGACCTGACCGAAGACAATAAACGGTATCTCGAGATGATGAAGGACGCCGAACTTGGCGACGGTCTGGCTATCCCTGTCTACGGGCCGCACGGCCGGGAAGGGTACGCTGGCTACGGGTTCGGTCAGCCAGAGCTGTCGCTCGATGCCGTTCAGATTGCGCTGTTTCGATGGGCTGCGCAGCTCGGACACCTCTACTATTGCGACCTGCTGCTCTCGGTGCCGGACCGCGACGTACAGCTATCGCCTCGTGAACGCGAAGTGCTGCAATGGACGGCGTATGGAAAGAGCAACGCAGTCATAGCTGAAATACTCGGTATGTCTCCCCACACGGTGGATACCTACATGCGGCGAATATTTGAGAAGCTGCATGTGGCAGACCGCGTGACGGCGAGCCTCCGAGCGCTGTCATTGGGATTGATCTAACGTTGCTCCTGAACGGCAGCGCGTCGGCACGGGACCGCAATTGTCACAGTCGTGCCTATGCCAACCGCGCTGGAGAGTTTTATCTTGCCCCCTATCCGCCTGACGCAGCGCCGGACCGTTGAAAGACCCAACCCCATAC
>JASJBE010000154.1 GCA_030066655.1 Woeseiaceae bacterium
TCCTTCGCCGCGGCCGGTGCCGCAACGAAGATGAACGCGATTGCGCTAGCAAGGATGAGAAGCGTTCGAAGCAAGGACTACTCCCATTCCTTGATTTCAAACTCGGGCTGTTGCTTCTTCACTCGATCGGTTATCTCGAGCTCCAGGTACTTGGCGCCGATGCCTTTGCTGAACTCGAGCGTCGCGCCCCGTCGGTAATCCCTGGAATGCGGCCCCTTACCGGTGAACACGGCGACCAGCTCGTGATCGCCCGTTTTCAGGTTTGCCATGTGCATGCGATGAACGCCGCCGCGCAGCAGCGCATCCACTTCCCGGTTCGTGTACAGGTAGTTGGCGACTTCCTTGCCGTTGATCTTCAGGCTCACCGAGTCGAGCGCGAAGTACTCGCCGACGTCCATGGAAATGAAGAATGCAACCTGGGAGTTGGCTGGGAACAGCAGCTCTTCCTCGAGGAGGAAGAGATCGCGGTTTAAGTCGAGGACTTCCTTTTTCAGCGACTGGACGTCCTTGTCGAGCTCCCGAAACCGATCCTTGGACGCCGCCGCGGCATCATCGCTGGCGACGACCTCTGACAACAACAGGTTGTCATCCTGGCTCATGTCGTCCTGCGCCGTAGCACTGAAAGCGAAGAGCGCGGTCAGCAGTAAGGGGATTGATCGTTTGATAAACACAGCGTAACTCCAGACTGTTGCGGGACCGAGAGTGTCGATGCCCGTCGTAATGATTTACCCGAGATCACTCGCGCAGCAGAGCGCGAACCTCGTTCAAGTACTTCTCTTCGTAGCCGGGTTTGTAACCATGGTGCACATGTCGAACCTGGCCTTCCTTGTCGACGAGAACCGTAACGGGCATCGCGTTCACGTCGTATAGCCTGCTGACTTCCTTGGTGTTGTCGAAGACAACGGGGAAGGTCACGCCCAGTTCCTCCGCCATTGCCATGGCGCGACGAGGATCGTCATCGATGTTGACGCCGAGCAGCGTGAAACCGACGCGCTCGTAGCGAGAAAACAGTTCTTCGAGGAGCGGCATCTCCTGGCGGCACGGACCACACCACGTTGCCCAGAAGTTCACCATGACGACATCTCCCCGATATTCGGAAAGACGCAGGTTGTCACCGGTTGAGCTCTTCAACGCGAAGTCCGGCGCTTCCTTGCCGGTCAGATCGGCTACCGCGAGGCCAGACGCGGCAATTAGTGAAAGGCCGATACCGATCAGTGCTTTTTTCATCTTCATCATCCCATCCTTTTGATTGTTGCGAGCAGACTCATCCCTGCGGTTCTGCACCCGCTGCCTCCATGAGGGCAAAAAGCCACCCCGCGATGGTGACAGCGACGCGGCTTTCGAGCCGTGACTATCGTCACAATTGCCCGCAATCGTCTGAACATAAATCCGAGGATATCCGCGTCTCGAATGGCCTCAGACCGCCCGATTGCGCGATTCCCGCGGCGGACAGAAGCTCGACCCATCGTAAGGAGATTAAGTTAAGTTTCTGTCTTTCCCGGAGAATTACTGTGAGCTCCAGACCACGTTCCGGGCCGCCCGGCGGCGACTGTGTGACGGCCCGGACGGACAATCCATGATAGGCGTATCAATATGAATTTAAAGTGAAAAGTCGTCGTCTTTTGGCGACAGATCCGACTTTTTGCAAAGCCCGGATCGAGCCATTTTACGACGCGTCGCGACCGTCACGACGACGCGACTCATTGCGCTGGCCGACCGCCTGGAGCCGGCGTTACCGGGAATCAGTCGTTCAGCAGGTGCCCGGAACGGGCTCACTGGTTGGTTGATCGTGCAGCGGGGCTCCCGGCTGCGCGAGGCCGTTCGAGTAGTAGATCTTTCCTTCGTTGTCGATAACGATGCTCTCGTAGTCGGGCAGACACGCGATCAGTTTCAGGCCCGCATCGACGCCCATGACGAACACCGACGTCGACAACGCATCCGTCATAACCGCATCCGGACCGAAGACCGTCGCACTGTGAACGCCCGCGGCCGGCTCACCGGAGTCGGGAGACAGGATGTGATGGTAACGAATGCCGTCCTCGTCGAAATAGCGCTCATAGTCGCCCGATGTCGAAATCGCTTCGCCTTCCAGGGGAACTGAAATGGCGACCTGTCCGTCTTCACGCGGATCTCGGATGCCGATCATCCAGGGCCGGCCGCGGCGATCGCCGATCAGCTGCGAGTCCCCGCCCGCCGTAACGATTCCGTGCCGGACTCCGGCGGCCTCGAGGACCGCGGCACCGCGCTCGACGGCGTATCCCTTGGCGATGCCTCCAAGATTGATGCGCACGCCGTCTTCGAGAAAGCGAATGGTATTGACCTCAGGATCCATCTCGACCAAACGAAAATCGATTCGGCCCTTCTCGATGTTGACGGTCTCCTCATCGGGCCGCTTTCGCTCTCGGAAATCGTAGTGTTGCCCGACACTGTCATAGGTAATGTCGAAAGCACCGCGGGTCAGGATCGAGATATCGAGCGCCCTTTGCACCAGCGGGAACAGTTCGTCGCCGGCGTCGACCGGTCGAGTCGACGCATCGCGATTCACCTCGGAGATCAGGCTCGTCTCTATGTAGGTACTCATCACTGCATTGATGCGCTCGATCTCGTCGAATGCCGCTTCGACGAGCGCGGCGCCCTCCGCCTGGTCTTCAAACCAGAGAAAAACACGGACCTCAGTCCCCATCAGCGGACGCGAGTCGCCGACCCATGCGGCATGGCTAGGCATTGAAAAACAAAGAAAAGCCCCGATCGCTAGTGTTAGCTGGCGGGCGACGCTATGCTTCCAATTCCGGTAACGCATCAAGGAGCGGGTCTGTGTCAATGTCATTCCTGATTTTCCTCGCGATCATCGCAGCAATCGTTTTCTGGGTTGTCAGTATATATAACCGTTTGGTGAATGAGCGGAACCGCGTCAAGAATGCGTTCGCCCAGATCGACGTTCAGTTAACCCGCCGATACGACCTTATTCCAAATCTCGTCGAGGCCGTGAAAGGCTACATGAGCCACGAGCGGGAAACGCTGGAGGCGGTCATCAAGGCAAGGAATACGGCCGTTATCAGCCTCGACGCCGCCAAGGCCGACCCGTCCAGCGCCGCGGCCATTCAGCAGTTGGGCCAGGCAGAAGGCGCGCTGGGCAGCATCCTGGGTCGACTGTTTGCGCTGTCCGAGGCCTACCCGGATCTCAAGGCCAACGAGAACATGATGCAGTTCCAGGAGGAACTCGCGAGTACGGAGAACAAAGTTGCGTTTGCGCGGCAGGCGTTCAACGACTCCGTCATGTCCTACAACAACACGGCAGAGAACTTCCCGAACAACATCATCGCCGGCATGTTCAGCTTTGAGCTGGCCAGCTTCTTGGAAATCGAGTCCGAAGAGAAACGCGACGTACCGGAAGTTTCTTTCGGCTAAGGCCTTAAGCGGTCAACGGACCGCAGGTCGGCGCGATGAACTTCTTTGACGCACAGGACCAGGCCAGGCGGGCGACGCGACTGCTGGTGTTCGCCTACCTGTTTGCCACGCTACTGATCGTCGCCGGGGTCACGCTCGTCGTCGCATTCGCAATCGCCGGCGCCAGCTTTACAACAGCTGGGCCGTTGCAGTCCGACAACACGAGGCTGCTGATAGCCACCGCGGTGATCACCGCGGCAGTCATTATCGGCGCCACGCTGATCAAGACGGCTTCCCTCTCTGCCGGCGGCGCAAAAGTCGCCATCGCGATGGGCGGTGTGCCCGTCGACCCGGACACGAAAGACCCGCTCAAACGCCGATACAGGAATGTCGTTGAGGAGATGTCGATCGCCTCGGGCGTCGCAACGCCTGAGATTTTCATTCTCGAAGAGGAAAGTGGCATCAACGCGTTCGCTGCAGGCTACACGACCAACGACGCGGCGATCGCCGTGACGCGCGGCACCCTGGAGCGTCTGAATCGAGATGAGTTACAGGGCGTCATCGCTCACGAGTTCAGCCATATCCTGAATGGCGATATGCGCCTCAATATCCGGATGATGGGGGTGCTCTACGGCATCATGGTCCTCGGCCTGCTTGGCCGCATCATCCTGCGAGGCAGCCGCTACGGCGCCCTGTCCTCCCGTCGAAGCAAGAACGCACCGGCGTTCCTCATCATCGGTCTCGGTCTGGCCGTGCTGGGCGGCATCGGCGTGCTCATCGCTCGTATCGTCAAGGCGGCCGTATCGCGACGACGTGAATCACTCGCTGACGCATCGGCCGTACAGTTCACTCGGCAGACCAGCGGCATCGTCAATGCGTTAAGAAAGATCGGCGGTTTTTCGGACGGCTCCTATCTGACGGCGAAGGATCCGGAGGAAGTCAGTCACATGTTGTTCGGCGAAGGCGCGAAGCTGGCCAGCGTATTCGCGACGCATCCACCGCTTGTCGAACGCATCCAGGCCCTGGACCCCAGCTTTGACGCGTCGCAATTTCCGAACGTCGATGCACAGGAGCGTCAGCGGGTCTCGGTTGCTGCGGAGGAGCGCGCGTCCGGTTTCGCCGACGCGACGGCGGACAGGGGCGCGCGAACCCCGACCGCCGAAGCGGTCGGGACGCCGGCAACGGAGGCTACGCCTCGTACTCCCATTATCGAAACCGTCGGCAGGCCGACGCCGGAGCATGTCGAGATCGCACAGAACATTCGCGAGTCCTTGCCTGATTCGCTCTACTCGGCGGCGCACTCGACGAGTGACTCCTACCTGTTGACGATCGCGATGGTAATAGAGCAGCAGGACGAGGATCGGCAACTGGCGCTCGTCGCAGAGCGATTGGGTCACGACCGGGCGGACCGGGTCAAGCAGCTTGCCGACGAAATGCAGGCAGCGGGCAGACACGTTCGACTGCCTCTCCTGGAGATCACTTTTCCGGCGCTAAAGCAGCGGCCGTTGCCGCAACTCGAGTACCTGGTCGACCTGCTGTCCCGACTGATCGCATTGGACGGTAAGACCAGCCTCTTCGAGTACTGCTTTTACGCCATCGTCATCAATGGACTGGACCAGTCCCTCGACCCTACCGCGAGGCCGCGCCCGGCCAAGCTCTCGAGGAAGGCCGTCCGGCAAGCGGTCCTTGACCTTCTGCAGATTCTGTCGCGAAACGGAACAGAGGATGCCGCTGCGGCCGAGGCCGCGTTCG
>JASJBE010000155.1 GCA_030066655.1 Woeseiaceae bacterium
GCCCGTTATCGCCGGTGTTGGCGTAGGTCTCGATGTAATGCTCGCCGCAGTCAATATTGATCGCCTTCTCCGGGTGACCCTCGGGTAATCCGCGACGACCGGCGCGCGGCGCCACGCCGGCGCGCTTTACGTTGGACAGCTTCAATATCCTGTCATAGGGGTTCTGGTAATTGGTCAGGCGTGTGCAGTGTCGATACAGCGACCGTGAGCGTGCGTCGCTTAAGTGTAGCGACGCGGAAGAGACGTCGGCGCCGAGAAAACAGACCTGCGATACGGTCCAGTTGCTCGCTGCGATCCCCGGCCGGTCGTCGGCATCGTCAAAGGCGCTGCGGACAACGTAGGCGCCCATGGAATGAGCAACAACGTGCAGTCGAAACTCGCACTGCCTGAACTGGCGGCGCGTCAGCAACGCGATGCCGTCGCTAACGAGGTTCAACGCGCTGATCTTCGCGTCAGAGCGGTCTTCGAGGTAGTTTATGGCGACATCGGCGGACGGCCAGTCGAAGCTGACGAAGGCCCCCGGGTAACCCGCGTCTGAAAGCGCCGTCTTGAACTGGCGATGACGCGTTATCAGCTCGTCGGTCGACGTATTGAAGCCGTGAACGAAGATCGTGATGTCACCGCAGGGCTGACCCGTGTCCGGGTCGGTCGTGACGTGCGCTTCCGACAGGACGGCGTCGAGCCAGGCCTTGCGTCTCGTCGACTGTTCCGGGGACGGGCTGCGGTCTCCGGGTACGAGCAGGAATCGCGACTTGGCGGGTTCGGAGCCGAATGCGCCGCGGCGGACGTTTCTCGCCGAGATGACGAAGTCGCTCATGGTCTGGGCGGATACTTCTCGAATTCCGGAAGGTCGGGCGAGTCGCAGGACCAGGCCGCGGCCACGCCCTTGAAGATCCTGGCCGTTGGTTCGACACCGGGTTCTACATCGAGGCTGCCGGCGGGAATTACGGCGAGGTCGTGCTCAGGCGAGTATCGCGGCATGCGAGAGCCACAGATCCTGCAGAACGCGTTGGTGAAGAACTTTGCGTCCCTGACCTTGTAGGACTCGAGTCGATCCTCACCCGACAGCCACTTGAGGTTTGCCGGCGTCATGAGGATGTTGCTCGCATGCCCTGTGCCGGTCGCCTTCCGGCAGCGACTGCAGTGGCAGTGAAAAAAGTTCTGCACATCGCCAATGGCTTCGTAAGTGACGTCACCGCAGAGGCATGATCCGGTTAACGTCACGGCAGTCATCAGAACATTTCGCTTTGGTCTGGCTGCTCCACCGTTTCCGTGTCGCGACTGCGGATAAAGTCGCCGGTGATCATCTTGTCGTATCCAAGTCCCGGTCCGACCATCGGGTACACGCCGGCATCCGGATCGATGATGACTTCCAGGAAGGCCGGTCCCTCGAAGGCCATGAATGCGTCGATTGTCGCTTCGAGGTCTTCAGGCTTGTCCAGGCGTCGTGCAAACTCGAATCCGTCGGCCTCGGCCGCCCTGACGAAGTCTTTCCTGTGCAGCGACTTGTCGCTGCCGGACATGCGGCTGTCGTAGTAGAGCTTTTGCCATTGTCGGACCATGCCGTCGCCGAAGTTGTTCAGTACGACGACCTTGATCGGCAGTTTGTACGTGGTCGCCGTCTCGAGTTCACCTAAGTTCATGCGAATACTGGCGTCGCCATCGATGTCGATAACGATGCGATCCGGCTCGGCGAACTGTGCGCCGATCGCGGCGGGCAGGCCGAATCCCATGGTGCCCATGCTGCCGGACGTCAGCCAAAGCCGCGGCTCACGGTAGTCGAAGTACTGCGCAGCCCACATCTGGTGTTGCCCGACGCCGGTACTGATGATGGCTTTACCCTTCGTATGCTTGTTGATCTCTTCGATCACGGCATACGGCTGGATCAGTCTGCTGTCACGATCGTAAGCCAGGCAATACTGTGACTTCAGCTCTGCGATTTCCTTGTGCCAGGCAGAGAAGTCTTTCGTGAAGCCCGCTTTACGCCCGTAAGCGAGCAGGTCGTCGAGGTCCGTGCGAAGGACACCGACGTGGTGCCAATGCACGCGTTTGACCTTGCCGATCTCCGCACTGTCGACATCGAAGTGCGCGATGTACCTGGCCTTCGGCGCGAAGCTCTTGGGTGCCCCCGCAACGCGGTCGTCGAATCTTGCGCCGATCGCGATAATGAAATCGCTGTCTTCAACCGCGTAGTTGGCGGAGGCGAGTCCATGCATGCCGAGCATGTGCAGCGCCAGCGGGTGCTGCGTGTCGCTCGCGCCGAGTGCCATCAACGTCGTCGTTACCGGAATGCCGTACTCACTGGCCAGTCGACGCATCGACTTCGCCGCATTCGCGTTGATAACGCCGCCACCGGCGTAAATCAGCGGGCGTTCCGATTCGCCGAGCATTTTGAAGAAACGTTCGCAGGCGTCATCCGAGAGCCTGTTGGACTGCACGGCAGACAGTCGTCGCCAGTAGCCGGGCATGTCCATGGTCCCGTCCCCGTGGAAGACACCCTCCCAGTTCTGGATGTCCTTCGGAATGTCGATTACGACCGGTCCGGGGCGCCCGGTGCGAGCCAGCTCGAACGCGCTCCTGACGGTAGCCTCGAGTTTCTCGGGATCGGTCACGAGAAAGACATGCTTCGCGACGGCGCCCATGATCGCCGATACGGGCGCCTCCTGGAACGCATCCGTTCCTATAGCGGCACGCGGGACCTGGCCACAGATAACGACAATCGGTACCGAGTCGGCCATGCAATCGCGCACTGGCGTCACCATGTTGGTTGCGCCGGGTCCCGATGTGACCATCACCGCACCGACTTTTCCGCTTGCCCGTGCGTAGCCGGCGGCCATGAAACCGGCACCTTGTTCGTTGGCCGGCACGATCAGCGGCATCGCCGCAGAACCGTCGCTGCGACGATTCGCGCGGTTATAACGAAAAACCGCATCGTAGGTGGGCAGGATCGCGCCCCCGCTGTAGCCGAAAACCGTATCGACGCCTTCGTCCGCGAGAACCTGGACGACGATGTCTGCTCCGGTCATCGATTGACCGGCTTTAGGGTGAATTGCGCTGGCTGCTTCGCTCATGATTTAGGGCAGGCTGGACCGATTCCAGTCGAGTGTTTACCAAAAGAATGTGCAATGCAATACTCGACGAACAGACCGAGCTTTTGCCGCTAACTCAAGGAAAATGCGGCAAAAATACTTTTGATTGAAACTAAATCGCCAACGGGCGAGAGACTCTCCGATTATGCGACACGCGATTTCCGTTCTACTGCAAAACGAGGTGGGTGCGCTGACCCGCATGACCGGCATGTTCTCGTCTCGCGGCTACAACATCGAGTCACTGAATGTCGCTCCGACGGACGACGACATCGTGTCGCGCGTTACGCTCGTCGTCACCGGTTCTGACGATGCCATCGCCCAGTTGAACGCACAGCTCGCGAAGCTGGTCGACGTCGTCAACATTCACGACATGACACTGGGCGATCACTTCGAGCGCGAGTTAGCCATCGTCAAGCTCAAACTCGGAGACGGCGATGTCGAAAAAGCCGTGCTGTTCGCTCGCTCACACGCGGCGGAGGTGCTCGACGAGGCGCCGGATGCCTTCACGATGCAGTTGACCGGAAAAGTGCGCGACGTCGATGCGTTCGTGACGGACGCGCCGTCGGTGGGTGAGATTTCTGCGGTTGCCCGAAGCGGCAGCGTGGCCGTATCGAAAGGCGAAGTAACGCTGTCGTCTTTCGATATATACAATCGCCTGTCGGGCTGATATGGGCGTTGACCTCTCTTCGTTCTGGCGAATCGTTATCAAAGTCGGTTCGTCGTTGCTGGTCGACGATGCGGATCGCATTGACAGGAACTGGCTGGACGGGCTTGCCCGTGACGTTGCATTCCTGCGGCAGCGCGATGCAGAGGTGCTCGTCGTCTCCTCCGGCGCGATCGCTATCGGCAGCCGCTTGCTGAAGATTAACAAGGCGCGAGCGCGTCTCGAACAACTGCAGGCCGCCGCGGCGGTCGGCCAGGTTGAGCTTGCGCACGCCTACAAAGACGCATTCTCTGACCTGGACATCGGCACCGCGCAGGTGCTGCTGACACTCGACGACACGGAAGGCCGGCGTCGGTTTCTGAACGCGAGGACTACGCTTCGTTGCCTCCTGGATGAACGTATCGTTCCGGTGATCAACGAGAACGATACGGTCGCGACGGACGAGATTCGATACGGTGACAACGATCGACTGGCGGCGCGGGTCGCACAAATGGTCATGGCAGACGCATTGATCCTGCTGTCCGACGTCGATGGACTTTATACGAGCGACCCGGGCAGTGATCCCACCGCCACGCACATCGCCGAGGTCACGAACATCGACGACAGGATCGTTGCAATGGCTGGCGAGACCAAGTCGGACATCGGCAGCGGTGGCATGGCGACAAAGGTGCAGGCGGCCCGCATCGCGACGCACGCCGGTTGTTCGACGATCATCGCAAGCGGCAGAAACGAACAGCCGATTCATACGCTGGCTGCGGGCGGACGCTGCACGGTGTTCGCCGCCGGTGAGACGCCGGCTGCGGCACGCAAGCAGTGGCTGGCCGGCATGTTGTCGGTCAAGGGAGAACTGCGGCTCGATGACGGCGCGGTGAAGGCGCTGAAGTCAGGCAACAGCCTGTTGCCCGTAGGGCTGGTCGACGTCGTCGGCGAGTTTCGGCGCGGCGACGTATTGACGTTGGTCAGCAGCGACGGCCAGGAAATCGGCCGCGGGTTGGCGGAGTATTCAGACTCCGAAGCGCGTCAGCTGATCGGGCTCAAGTCAGACGCGATCGAGGAACGGCTGGGCTACCGCGGCCGATCGGTGATTGTCCATCGCGACGAACTCTTACTTTATTAACGGCAATTTGACATGACGACGTCCCCTGAAATCGAGACCCTGATGCTGACATGCGGTAGGGACGCGCGACGTGCGTTCCAGGCGCTCGGCAGATTTTCATCGGATGCGCGAAACAGCGCACTGCTGGCTGCCGCTGATGCGATACAGGATGACCGGGCGCTGATACTCGAGGCGAACGCTGCCGATCTCGACGCGGCGAGAGAGAAGGGCCTGTCTGCCGCGATGCTCGATCGACTGGCGCTGGATGCAGACCGCCTGCGGGGCATCAGCGACGGATTGCGGTCGATCGCGGCAGACAGGCCCTTCTCTCTCGCCGCGTCGAGATCGGCAGCGTTCGCCTCGAGTATCAGCGCCCGGTCATCCTGT
>JASJBE010000052.1 GCA_030066655.1 Woeseiaceae bacterium
TACGTAGCCGGCGTCGCGCAATTCGCCCAGCGTCCTGATCTGTTCCAGAGTTCGTGACATTCCGACCTGATCCGAGTCGGATACAGGAGCAGGAGCAGGAGCAGGCGCCGGGCCGACGGGGATTGGCTCGATGACCGGCGGCTCTTCAACCGGCGTTCGCGCATTGGCCTGTGCGCGTTGCGCAAGGCGCTCCTCATAGCGCGCCTGGGCCGCCGCCGCTTCGGCTTCCGACTGAGCCCGACGCTTCTCTTCTTCCTCGATTCGCGCCGCTTCAACCTGTATTCGCTGGTTAGCGATACGGGCTCGCTCGGCAGACATGTCCTGAGCCTGTGACCACGCAACGGGTGAGGCGAGAAGACCTGGGATCAGTGAGGCGATCAGCAGTCGTTTAATCATCTTTATATCTTAACACCTCGCGGCGGAGTTCCGGCGACCGCTAAAGCGACAATCCCGGCGCGACTACGTCCGGGCGGCGAGGTAGCCGATGCCTGCACAGCTGGCGGTGAGTACGGTTCCCCAGGCGATGTCGGATAAGACTAGCGTCACCGACCACTGCGTAAAGATCGCGTAGTTGGTCAGTGTGTACGTGCCGTAGGCAAGTGCGCCCAGGACGGCGCCATTGACCAGTGCAGGTGTGGCCCTATCCGCTTCGAGCGCCGGGCGAATGGCAATGTAGACAATGCCGGCGATGTATCCCAGGTAGAAGACGCCCGCTGCCATGGCGTCCGGGGTTTCCCGCATCATGTTGCCGAGCTGGACCTCGTAGACGTCGCCGAGGAACAGCGTGATCCACGCAAGGTCAATGACGAGGAATGCGATGGCCGTTGCGATGGCCGCTTTCAGGTAGGTCATGGAGTAACTCTGATCGGTTTCGATAGTTGAGTGCGGTCCGGAGGCGACCGATTGATACCGCAATCGTTACCGACCGATCGCCTCCATCAGCTCGGCCAGCTCGTCGAGCCGGCGCTGCGTCTCGGGCGCCCGCTTCAGCATCGCTTTCGCGGCATCGTCGACCACACCGGACGCATCGCTTAAGAGGTCCCGGCCCGCTGGCGTCAGCGCCGCGATCGCCAGGCGCGCGTCCCGCTTGCTCTTGACCGTCGAGACGATACCGAGCTTTTCCATCGGCTTGAGCGCGCGAGTCACGCCGGACGGCGTCAAGCCGACGGCCTGGGCAAGGTCCACGCGACTGGCGCTGGCCCCGGGGGCGTCACCGAGCGCCCGAAGCAGGCGGTATTCTGCCAGGCTGATGCCGCGGATCGCGCCGAGCGAATGGTCCAGCTGCCGCTCGATCCGCAGCCATGTGTCGGCGAACCGCAGCGCAAACTCCTGTTCTTTCGTGGTTTCAGTATTCATGACTAAAGCATAACTGATCCGTGAGTAATCACGCAATAGGCAATTACTTGATCGATTTTCCGTCTCACCGGAACTGATCAGGGGTAGGTCCGACCCGTATCCATGTCGACCATCTGCCGGCCGAATGGCAGTAACGCCAGCGGCAGCAGCTTCAGGTGTTGCTTGGCGACCGGTATACCGACGATCGTGATGCCGAACAGCAGCGCCAGTGCGAGGTGCATGATCGCGAGCTCAATGCCCGGCAGGATTATCCAGAGGATGTTCAGGATGATGGACAGCGTGCTGTCCGGCTGGCGAATCGCTCTAACCTCTCGACCGAAGGGCGCGAGCACCCCGCCGGCCAGCTTGAAACACTGGAAGCCAAACGGAATGCCGATGATCGTCAGGCACAGAAAGATGCCGCCGAGCACGTAGCCGAAGAAGATGACGAAACCGCCGAAGATAAAGAAGACGAGATTTCCGAGAAGGCGCATGTCAGGCTTGCCTCGAACAGGATGGGCCTATGGTAATAAAGACCGGCGTTCGCCCCAACGGTGCTGCGAGCGTCTCAGGCTATCGGCCCGACTAGTCGCAGGAGCCGACGGCCTATATCGCAGTCGCCGAAACAGACCGCATCGGTTCGAGCCGCTCGACGCTTGAGCGCTCCAGCGCCTGTCCCCAGTCACCGGGCGGCCGTCCAAGCAGGTCCGCGAGGAAAACCCAGGCCGCTTCGGTCGCGCTGGCGTTCACGACACCCGGTTTCTCGCCCAGTTCAAAGTTCTGCGCTGCGATGTGCAGTTGGAACGCCGCGGGCGACGGCCTCCGGCTCGTCGTCTCGAAAAGTTGCAGTAACGCCGTCGGACACAGTGCATGGGTCGTCACGCTGGAATCCGGTTGTGGCTTTAGCCTCTCCAGTGCAAAGCCCTCGGAGATCGCTACGCTGGCATCGATGAACAGGACTGGCACGCCCGGCACGATGTCCGCTGTGTGTTCGATCTGCAGCTGCATATCTTCAATGACCAACAGTTCATCGAGCCGCAGTGCCCTCAGACGCTCTGCGATCTCCGGACCCGCGCCATCATCGGCGCGGCTCAGGTTCCCCCAGGCGAAGACAACCAGTTTCGGATCAGCTGAGGCTGCCATCGGAGTCCCGGCGCAGGCTGTGCACGAGTTCGCCCTTGTGATTCACCAACTCGACCCTGAGCGGCATCTTGCCAACGGCGTGCGTTGCACAGGACAGGCAGGGATCGTAGGCGCGCACAGCCACTTCGATGTTGTTCAACAGTGGCTCGTCAATCTCCTCACCGTTGAGTTTCTCCTGCGCGACCTGTCGGATGGCCTCGTTCATGGCCTGGTTGTTATGCGTCGTCGCAACGATCAGGTTCGCCTTGCGGATCAGGTCGTTGTCATCGACTTCGTAATGGTGGATGAGCGTGCCGCGCGTCGCCTCGATGACGCCAATGCCTTCGGACGTGCGATTGCCTTTGACGAGCAGGTCGCTGCTGAGAATGTCGGGGTCGTCGAGCAGCTGCTGGATCTTCTCGGCACAGTGCAGCAGTTCGATCATGCGCGCCCAGTGGTAGGCCAGCGACGCCTCAACAGGCAGGTCCTTGCCATACTCGGCGTACTGCTGGCGCTCGGCTTCGGCCAGGGGCGTATCGATGAAATCGCAGTTGTTCATGCGCGCGAGCGGCCCGACGCGATACCAGCCGGCCTCCGATCCCAGCGCCGACAGGTACGG
Organism: Woeseiaceae bacterium; assembly: GCA_030066655.1. Taxonomy (GTDB): domain Bacteria; phylum Pseudomonadota; class Gammaproteobacteria; order Steroidobacterales; family Woeseiaceae; genus UBA1847. Next base: position 3,077 of record JASJBE010000052.1, read on the forward strand.
GAACTTCATGTAGCTCCAGTTACGCACCTCCTCGCGAATATGCTGGTGGTACTCCTGGTCGCTGACACCGTCGAAAATGATGTTGCCGTCCGGGTCCTTGGCACGGAACACGCCGTCGTACAGCTCGAGCGCACCGTCTTCGCGAACCAGGCTCAAGTAGTTCGAACGCATGCTGCCGAAACGGTCATTGTGCGGCAGGTTGGCCATGAAACTGTTGCGAGCGAGGTCGACGGCGTCCTTGGACCATTCGAGGATGTGTTCAAAGTCGGTGATCAGCGTGTCGCGCTCCGCGGCCTCCAGGGCTTTGTTCATGCCGCCCGGGATTGCGCCGGTGCCGTGCACACGTTTGCCCAGGACCGCCGCGATGACTTCCTGGCCATACTTTCGCAGGCGAATGCCTTTGATCGCGATATCCGGGTATTTGTCGACGACGGCGAAGAAGTTGCGCTGGGCGACCTCGCTCTCGAAGCCAAACAGCAGGTCCGGCGAGCACAGCATAAAAAAGTGCAGCGCGTGGCTTTGCAGCAGCTGCCCGTAGTGAGCAAGCTCCCTGAGCTTTCTCGCGGCCGGCGTCAATGCGCTGCCACCCACAATGCGGTCGATCGCCTTGCCGGCGGCCAGGTGGTGGCTGACCGGGCAGATACCGCACAGCCGCTGTACGACGACGGGGGCGTCCCAATACGGGCGGCCCTGGATGAAACGCTCAAAGCCACGAAACTCGACGATATGCAGCCGCGCCTGCTGAACGATGTTGTCTTCGTCCGTCAAGAGCGTCACCTTGCCGTGGCCTTCCACGCGGGTGATCGGCTCAATCACGACTCGCTTGAGGTTCTCCGGGTTGCTTGCAGTTTCGAGATTGTTCATCGTTCCTGTCTCAATCAAAGTGCATCAGGTCGTACGGCAGGTCCGGCTGCTGATCCTGGGCAATGTTGCTCAGGATATGCCAGAACGCATCGGCGGGCGGCGGGCAGCCCGGCAGGAAGTAGTCCACCTTGACGACCTCGTGAATCGGGCTCACGTTCTCAAGAATATACGGCAGCTCGGGGTCCGTCGGGATGCCGGGGTTGTCGACACCCAGACCGTCTACGTAGGACGTCTCCAGGAGCTCACGTACGTCGATGCCATTGCGCAGTGACGGGACACCGCCATTGATAGCACAGGCCCCGACTGCGATCAGGACCTTGCAACGCTCGCGGAACTTGCGCAGCGTTTCGACGTTCTCGGTATTGCAGACACCGCCCTCGATCAGCCCGATGTCGCAGTCCTGGGTGAAGTCCTTGATGTCATCGAGCGGCGTACGATCAAACTCCACGACCTGGACGAGATCAACGAGGCGCTCATCGATATCGAGCAGCGACATGTGGCAGCCAAAGCATCCCGCCAGCGAGCATGTCGCCACGCGAATTTTCTGTCCGGGCTGCCGCGGCAGCTTCGGCAGGGTGCCGGCGCGGATATTGACGGCCTGTCCCGGGTTACGGTCGAACTCGCGTTCACCGATCGGCGTGGCAAAGCCCTCGCGTTTTCGAATCAGCGCGCCGACCGGGCACACGCTGGCTGCCGCATCGTCACGTGTCAGGCCCGAGTCGAGCAATTCCCCGCTGCGGGAGTTCACAGCGAGCCGTTTGTTCTCGGCACGCCCACTGATGCAGAAAACGTCCTTGCCGTCGGACTCGCGAGATGCGCGAACGCAAAGCTCGCAGTAGATGCAGCGGTCGCGGTTCAAGAGGACGTCCGGATGACTGGCGTCGGTCGGCCTGCCCGGATAGAAGTTCGGAAAGGTCAACGCGGTCATGCCGAGCCGGTGCGCCATGTTCTGCAGCTTGCAGTTGCCGCTCTGCTCACAGGACGGGCAGTGATGGTTGCCCTCAACGAACAGCAACTGTGCCAGCACGCGTCGCTCCGAGTTGATCTCCTCGGTATTGCTTTCCACGACCTGGCCCGCGGCGGCCTTGGTCGTGCAGCTCGACATCTGTCGGCCGTTGACGCGACAGGTGCACATCTTGCAGCTGCCGTTGGCTGAGTAGTCGGGGTGATAGCACAGGTGAGGAATGAAAATGTCCGCATCCTGAGCGGCCTGGATGATCGTCTGGCCCTCGACGAAGGGGACAGTCACACCATCGATCTTGAGGGTCTGGCTCATTAGCTTGACCTCTCCTCGCTAACAATTTCCCTGGAGCGTTCGATTGCGGCGTCCACATCGAAGGCGGGTTTGTAATCGACATCCTCCATGCGCTGGTGGAAGCTCTCCGGGAATTTCTCGAAGGTCGTCAGAATCGGAACCGCCGCCTTTTGGCCGAGGCCGCAATGGCTGGCCTGCGTCATGACACCATTGAGGCGCCGGATCTGGGCTATGTCCAGTCTCGCGCCGTGGCCGTCCAGGATCTTGTCGGTCATCTGCACCATCAGCTTCGTGCCCGCACGACACGGCGTGCAAAAACCGCAGCTCTCGTGGGCGAAGAAGTGGGTAAAGTTCGATGCAACGTCCAGCATATCGCGCGTCGAATCGAAGACGATGAAAGAGCCGCCGGTGTTGACGTCGTCAAACGGCAGGCAACGTCCGGACTCCGATTCTGATATCAGCTCGCCGCCGGGACCGCCGACCTGGATCGCCTGCACGTCGCTGGCGCCGCATTCGGCCAGCACCTCGCTGATCGGTGTGCCCAGCGGAATTTCATAGATGCCCGGTCTGGCGCAGTCGCCGCTGACACTTAAGAGCTTCCAGCCGGGCTCATTGCCTTTGTGCATGACGAAGGCTGCGCCGTGTTCGAGGATGCCGGCGGCGTAACACAGCGTCTCAACGTTGTTGACGATCGTCGGCTTGCCCCACAGGCCACGGGTGACCGGGAACGGCGGGCGGATCCGTGGAATGCCGCGCTTGCCTTCCAGCGACTCGAGTAATGCGGATTCCTCGCCACAGACATAGCTGCCCGCGCCCATGTAGACATAGACCTCGAAGTCAGTCCCGTGGTGGCCAAGAATGTTGCGGCCGAGCAGCCCGGCTTCGCGGCGAGCCTCGATATGCTGCAGCAGCTGGGTACGCAGGAATTCATACTCGTGCCGCAGGTAGATGTATCCGGTCTTCGCTCCGATCGTAACCGCACACACGGTCATGCCCTCGAGCAGGACTTCGGCGTACTGACTCAATAGCGCACGATCCTTGAAGGTGCCGGGTTCGCCCTCGTCGGCGTTACAGACAACGAAGCGTTGGTCGGCGTCAATGGATCGACAGGTCTCCCATTTCAGATGGGTCGGAAAGCCCGCGCCGCCGCAACCGCGCAGGCCGGAGACTTCCAGTTCTGCGATGGTCAGGTGCGGACCGAGGCGCATCGCGCGCTCGATCGCGGCGCCGGGCGTCAGCGTCGTGCCGAGCAAGGGCCCTTTCTTGACGATGGTGTCGTCGATGGCCTTCCAGACGACGGGCCAGTCTTCGACGGGGATGCCGGAGGTGATGAGCTTGGTAATTTCCTTCGCACGTTTTGCATCGACACGCTGGATTGCGTGACCGTTGGCGATCATCGCGGGCCCTCGCTCACAGAGTCCGGTGCAGGATGTCATCGACAGTGAGACCTCGCCGTCCTCCGAGTGCCCTTCCGGCGACAGGCCGAGCTCATGAGTCAGCACCTCGGCGGTTTCGAGACTGCCGAGCATGCGATCGGTAATGCTGTCACTCAGGTACAGGTCGTACTTGCCGCGCGGCTCGAGGTGCAGGAAGCTGTAGAACTGGACCAGCGCCAACAGCTGCGCGCGCGGTATCCCCAGACCGTCCGACAACATCTCGATTGCGTCCGCATCGACGCAGCCCGCCTGCAACTGAATCTGCCGCATGATCTGCAGGACGTTGACTGGATTGTTTTCGTATTCGGCCAGCTTCTGGCCAGCCGCAGAACGACTCGCTGTCGACACCGCTAAATCACCCAATAAATGCCTGATAACTAAGGTTATACAGAGCGCGTCGGTGTGCGCGAATACGTATAAATGTCGAAATTAGGGTGGTCGCGATGGGGGAGCTAATTCCCTGATTAATCAGCTTTTTTCGACTTCACGCACCGCCCGGTACGCCTGGCTGATCGCCGTATTCGTGTCGGCCGAAGCATTCGAGTCCGAGTTCGCGATCGCAATGCGTCCGTAGGGTTGCCTGCCCTTGACCCAGGGCTTGTCCGATTCCGAGGCGTACTCGGGTTCCCACAGCAGGTCGGGACTGTAGGAATAGCCGTGCGCCCAGCGATTGACCGTGATGGCTGTGATGTCACGGTCGGGGTCGAAGCCAGCGCCGGACAGCGCCTGGTCGAGCTGATCCTTGACGTGATGCTCGAAAGTCGAGAACGGAGTCTCGAGTAACTGCCTGCGTCCGGCTCGCCACTGATCGGGTCCCTGGATGTCATCGAAGTAGGGCACATGGCACATGTGCAGCGTCATGGGCTCGTCCGGATTGGAGCCGAACTCGTAGCCGCCCATGCTGACCGGGTAGTCGAGTTCGACCTGCTTGTAGAAATCTTTCGTGTAGTAGACGAAACGCAGCCCGAGCTCGGCGAACGCGTTCCAGTTCGGCACGGTTACCTTCGTGTAGGTCAGCGGCACCTTGACGTTGTAGGCGAGCCCGGCCTTCTGCTCGTCCGGGAGTTCGGGGCAGAGGTAAGGAATGGCACTGTTGTAGCAGGCCATGATGCACTTCCTCGCGCGAACCGTATGCGCATCGCCGGAGTGCACGTAGGTCACATACACCGATCTTTCGTCCTTGCTGTGTGCGACGTTGACGACGGTGCTGTTCAGCCGGATGCGAACAGGCGCACCGTCGACATCGAGCTTCTCGTAGTCGAGGCGTGCGAGCACGCTGTCTTCCATGCTGGATCCCGGCAGTGCTTCCGGTATCAGGCTCCGCACCAGCAATCGCGCGATCGAGGCGTTCCCGTCCGGGAAGTGAAAGATATACGGTTCCACACCGCGCCCGCCCTGCTGCTGGATCGTGTGGGTGAGCCCCGGCAAGCCTCCGCCGTCGCCGTAGCCAAGAATGTAGATCGCAGGAACCTCGTCCATGCCGACGCACCAGTAGCTCATGCCCCAGCGCTGGTATATCTCCAGCACTTGTTCGTCGACCTTGACGTAATCCTTGAGGTAGCTGCGGTAGCTGATCCTGCTTAAGAGTTCGATCTTTTCGTCGCGGCGCATGCCGGGCAGGTAGTCGCGTTCCTCGGTGAAGGCGCGAAGCAGGTCGGCCTTGGCGACATCGCTTAAGGGTGTCTCGGCAATGAACTCTTCCCAGGGCCTGCTGCCGTATCCTGTCACGAGCTTTCGCTCGCCGTAAGTTTCGGCGTCGAATGCAATGCCGTAGGACAGATCAAGCTGGTCGAACAGCTCCTGGTCGAAGTAGTCGTAGAAGCGCTGCACGTCGACGCCAATGTCTTTGAGCGTCGCCTTGGCGATGTCGGTGTACCCGGACGGCGTGTCTATCGACTCGGTGCCGCCATAAGCAATCTGCGTTCGTCCAGCGACTTCGAACTCATTGCGTTTCGCGTGCCCGCCGAAGTCGTCGTGGTTGTCCAGGATCAGGATCCTGGCCTTCGGGTGCTCACGACGGTAGAAATGCGCCGCCGACAGGCCACTGATGCCGCCGCCGACGACGACAAGGTCGTAGTCTTCCTCGACAGGTCCTGCGGCAAAGCTCAAGCCGGCCACACGCGCGTGCATCGTCTCCCAGGACCCGTCGTGACTGCCGCGTAGGCCCGTCTTCGCCGGAGGGTAGTAGTCGGGACCGAGTGCGAACTTGCTCGCCTCTCTGCCGAAGACCTCGGTCCAGGGTGTCAGCAGCGACGCCCCGATCGCGACCTGCGTACCGTTCAGGAAATCTCGACGTGTGATCTTGTTCTTCATCTGTTCCCCCGGAAAGAATGCAGCGCTACTTCAGCAACTCGTGATCGGGCGGCAGTTCGTGCCGCACCCACATGGCGAGCCGGTGTCGAATGTTCGGCATATTGAGCTGGTTGTTCGGTAGCGGGCTGATCGCCCCGTCGTGTACGAGCAGGCGGTAGGCGTATTCGATTTTCAGATCGTGCGAGTCAGTGGGTTCGAATTCCACGACCCCGCGGCGGACTGCATCATCCAGCACGATCCTCAACGCTTCTTTCAACAGAGCTTTTTCGTTTTTTAACTTTTTGCTCATGGCCCGACAGACGCTCCGGTTTCGACAGTGTACTCCGGCGCGACGGTTGGCGCGTCATTGATTTGAATGCTCATCATTCTCACTTAATCCGACTTTATGAGTAGGTAAGAACCACGATTCATTATCACTCCCCGGTGACGCAGCATCAGGGAACGTCCGGGAAGCCACGCCACAAAAGGCGTATGCAGGGATGCAAGAAGAATAAGAACAGGGGATCCCCGGCCTACGCACGACCGACCCAGGGGGTACGTCTATGCCTGCCAAAGAAACGTTCTACGACGTCATGCGTAAGCATGGCATCACGCGTCGTAGCTTCCTCAAGTTCTGTTCGCTGACCGCCGCCGGACTGGGCCTCGGGCCCGAGTTTGCCGGCAAGCTCGCGCATGCATTGGAGAACAAGCCGCGAACGCCGGTCATCTGGCTACACGGCCTCGAGTGCACATGTTGCTCCGAGTCGTTCATCCGCTCCGGCAACCCGCTCGCCGGCGACGTCATCCTGAGCATGATCTCGCTGGACTACAGCGACACGCTGATGGCCGCGGCCGGCCACCAGGCCGAGGAATTGCTCGAACAGACCATCGAAAAGTATGACGGCGAATACATCCTCGCCTGCGAAGGCAACCCGCCGCTCAATGAAGATGGCATGTACTGTATCCAGGGTGGCAAACCGTACGTCGAGAAGCTCAGGCACATGGCTGACCACTGCAAGGCGATCATCGCCTGGGGTTCCTGCGCGTCCTGGGGCTGCGTGCAGGCGGCGAAGCCGAACCCGACGCAGGCGACACCGATCCACAAGGTCATCCTCGATAAACCGATTGTGAAAGTGCCGGGCTGTCCGCCCATCGCCGAAGTGATGACCGGCGTAATCACCTACATGGTCGCGTTCGACCGGCTGCCGCCACTCGATCGCCAGGGCCGACCGAAAATGTTCTACGGTCAGCGACTGCACGATAAATGCTACCGACGTCCGCATTTCGACGCCGGCCAGTTTGTCGAGGCCTTCGACGACGAGGGCGCACGCAAGGGCTACTGCCTGTACAAAGTCGGCTGCAAAGGCCCAACCACCTACAACGCCTGTTCGACCATCGAATGGAACGGTGGTCTTTCGTGGCCCGTCAAGTCCGGCCACGGTTGCCTGGGCTGCGCCGAGGACAACTTCTGGGACAAGGGCAGCTTCTACAGCGCCGTCACCAACCTGAAGGTCGCCGGCAACGTCGAGGCGAACGCCGAAAAAGTGGGCGCCACGCTGGCGACGGCGGCGGCTATCGGTGTAGCGGCGCATGCCGCAGGCACAGTGATCTCGAAAGCGACCGGCAAGAAATCCAAGCAGGCCGAGGAGGTGAGTGAATAATGGTTAGCGTTACGACACCCGACGGCTTCAACCTCGACGACAGCGGCAAGCGGGTCGTCGTTGATCCGATTTGCCGAATCGAAGGCCACCTGCGCATCGAGGTTAACCTCGACGAGAACAACATTATCCGCAACGCCGTTTCGTCCGGCACGATGTGGCGAGGCCTGGAAGTCATATTGCAGGGTCGCGACCCACGCGACGCCTGGGCTTTCACAGAACGAATTTGCGGCGTATGCACCGGTGTCCATGCACTGCAGTCGGTGCGCGCGGTCGAGGATGCGCTCGGCATCGAGATCCCGACCAACGCGAACCACATTCGCAACCTGATGATGCTCGCGCAGCATATTCACGATCACGTCGTGCATTTCTATCACCTGCACGCGCTCGACTGGGTCGACGTGGTCAGCGCACTAAGCGCGGATCCGAAAGCGACATCCGAACTGCAGCAGTCGATCAGCCCGTGGCCCAAGTCATCGCCGGGCTACTTCTCCGACGTGCAGAACCGGCTGAAGAAGTTTGTCGAGTCCGGTCAGCTCGGGATCTTCGCCAACGCCTACTGGGGCAGCCCGGCTTACAAGCTGCCGCCTGAGGCGAACCTGATGGCGACGACCCATTACCTGGAGGCGCTGGACTTCCAGAAGGAGATCGTCAAGATCCACACGATTTTCGGCGGCAGAAACCCGCATCCGAACTGGGTCGTCGGCGGTATGCCTTGCTCGATTAACATCGAGGATGCCGGTGCGGTCGGCGCCGTCAACATGGCGTGGCTCAACATCGTTTCGGACCTGATCGACCAGACGATCGATTTCGTTGACCAGGTATACGTGCCGGATTTGAAGGCGATCGCGTCCTTCTACAAAGACTGGAATTACGGTGGAGGCCTGTCGTCCAAGAACGTGCTGTCCTACGGCGAGTTCCCGGCTTACGCAAACAACCACACGAACGCCAGCCTGATGATGCCGGCAGGCGCGATCCTGAACGGCGACCTGTCGACCGTGCATGACGTCGATGTGCGAGATCCCGAGCAGGTCCAGGAGTTTGTCGTGCATTCCTGGTACGAGTACCCGGACGAGGCCGTCGGCCTGCACCCCTGGGACGGTATCACTGACCCGCGCTACGGGCTGGGACCGAATGCCAAGGGCACCAGGACCAACATCGAGCAGCTCGACGAGGGCGGCAAGTACTCCTGGTTGAAGGCGCCGCGCTGGCGCGGCAATGCGATGGAGGTCGGACCGCTGTCCCGCTACCTGATCGCCTACGCGCGTGGCAAGGAGGACATCAAGGAGCAGGTCGATCGCACGCTGGCCGAGATGGACCTGCCGCTCGAAGCGCTGTTCTCGACGCTGGGTCGTACGGCGGCCCGCGGTCTCGAAAGTTCGTGGCAGGCGCACAAGATGCGCGAGGTCTACGACGAGATGATGGCGAACATCAAACGCGGCGACGTCGCGACCGCGAACATGGAGAAGTTCGACCCGTCTACGTGGGAAACCGATGTCAAAGGCGTCGGTTTCGGCGAAGCGCCGCGCGGTGCGCTCGGCCACTGGGTTCACATCAAGGATACGAAGATCGAGAACTACCAGTGCGTCGTGCCAACGACATGGAACGCGTCGCCACGCGACCCGGCCGGCAACATCGGTGCCTACGAAGCGTCGCTGCTCGATACGCCAATGGTCAACGCGGACCAGCCGCTCGAGATTCTACGCACGGTGCACAGCTTCGATCCCTGCCTCGCCTGTTCGACGCACGTGATATCGCACGAAGGCGAGGAACTCACGACGATCAAGATCCGCTAGGAGTCACGCCTTGGCAACGACGTCCGAATCAGCAATAGAACGCAAGGAATCTCAGGGGCCGATCTATGTCTATGAGGTGCCGGTACGTGTCTGGCACTGGGTGCACGCAATCGCGATCGTCGTGCTCTGCGTGACCGGCTACTTCATTGCCCACCCGCTGCCGTCTCTGGGCGGTGAAGCGAGTGACCATTTCGTCATGGGCACTTTCAGGCTGGTTCACTTCATCAGCGCAATGGTCTTCGCGATCGGGCTGCTGGTCAGGTTTTACTGGGCGATAGTCGGCAATGAATACTCGCGAGAACTCGTGGTATTGCCGGTGTGGAGTGGTGACTGGTGGAAGCGCGTCTGGCATGAGGTCAAGTTCTATTCTTTCCTGACGCGCAAGGCCAGCAAGAACGTGGGGCATAACCCGCTGGCGCAGCTGTCGCTGTGGGTGATCAACGTGTTCCTCGGCATCTTCATGGTCTGCACTGGTTTCGCGCTGTACAGCCAGGGTACCGGCGCCGGCAGCTGGGCAGACATCATGTTCGGCTGGGTGTTCGTCATCGAGCCCAGTTCGCAGGCGGTGCGCATGTGGCACTACATCGGCATGTGGGTGTGGGTCTTCTTCGTCATCACGCACATCTACGTCATCCTCCGACTCGATTTCGCGTCACGACAGAATGGCGTCAGCGGGATGATCGACGGCTACCGGCGCTTCAAAGACGACGGGCCGATGTCGCCGCAATGACAACGATGGATCCGATCAGCGCGGACAGCCGAGAGCCGAGCGCGATCAGGATTCCTTAGGGAGGGCTTGATATGGCGTCAAGCGGGGTAGCAGCAAGCAACGACGAATACACTGGCAGTCTCTACGTGTTCGAAGCGCCGGTGCGAATCTGGCACTGGGTTCATGCGCTCGCACTGACTGTCCTGGCCATCACGGGTTACTTCATCGCGAACCCGTTGCCGTCGACGACCGGCGAGGCCAGCGACAGCTTCCTCATGGGCAACATCCGTCTCGTTCACTTCAGTGCGGCGATGGTGTTCGCTGTCGGGCTGTTTGTGCGTCTCTACTGGTCCATCGTCGGCAATCGTTACGCGCGCGGCATGTTGTCGCCGCCGTTCTGGGAACGCGTCTACTGGAGACGCATGTGGCATGAGATCAAGATGTACCTGTTCCTGACCCGCAAGGTGGGGAAGTACAGGGGCCATAATCCGTTGGCCATGATGTTCATGTGGTTATTCAACCTGTGGCTCGCGATCTTCATGATCTGCACGGGCTTTGCGCTGTACAGCCAGGGCGCCGGCGCCGGCAGCTGGGCCGATTCCCTGTTCGGTTGGGTGTTCCTCATTGAACCCAGCTCGCAGGCGGTGCGCATGTGGCACTACGTCGGCATGTGGGTCATGGTGGCCTTCGCCATCGTCCACATCTACATGGTGATTCGCGCCGACGTCATGTCGCGGCAGAACGGCATCAGCGCCATGATCGACGGCTATCGTCGATTCAAAGACGACGGTCCGCGTAGCCCACAATGAAGACGATCGATTCCATCCCGGCGGACGGAAACCCCGACGCCTACGAGACGCTGATACTCGGTATCGGCAACGTCCTGTGGGCCGACGAGGGCTTCGGCATCCGCGCCGTCGGGACCTTGAACGAGCGCTACGAGTTTCCGGACAACGTCCGCGTCATGGACGGTGGCACGCAGGGCATCTTCCTGCTGCCGTGGGTGCGGGCCGCGAAAGCGCTCCTGATCTTCGACGCCGTGGATTTCAATCTCGAGCCCGGCACGCTGAAGCTCATTGAGGGCGATGACGTCCCGCGCTTCATGGGCGTGAAGAAGATGAGCATGCACCAGGCCGGTTTCCAGGAAGTCTTGTCGACAGCGGAGCTGTCCGGCGACCTGCCGGGACGGATCGCACTGATCGGCGTACAGCCGGAGCTGCTTGACGACTATGGAGGCAGCCTCAGGGACAGCGTCCGTCAGCAGGTCGAGCCTGCCGTCCAGATGGCCGTCAACGTGCTCACGGCCTGGGGCATCGATGTCGCCGAGACGTCGGACAACGCTGCGCTTGTTGGCCCGAGCGCACTGGACATCGACAAATACGAACAGGGCCGGCCGGATTTCGGAGGAACGACACCATGACACACCCGCTGATCGACAGGCTTCTCAATGACTTCGGCTATCCCGAGATCGATCTGGACAGCCACGACGAGTTCGTCGCGCAGCCCGGCATGAACGTGCTGTTCTTCGCGGGCGACCCGGAGATGAGCAAAGACACGACAGACGTGGCCGTCGTCCTGCCTGAACTCGTGTCCGTCTTCGAAGAGCAGCTCAGGCCCGGTGTCGTCACGGACACGTGGGGCGCCGGCAAAACGCTGAAACAGCAATACGGATTCTCGGCCTATCCGTCGCTCGTGTTCGTGCGTGGCGGGGAATACGTCGGCGCAATTACCCGTATCCAGGACTGGAGCGAGTACCTGGACAAGATCTCCGACCTGCTCGTCGCAGCACCCCGGCGCGCCCCGGGTTTCAGTATCCCGGTCGTCACGGCCTGACATCATCCGGACAAGGAGGACCGCACAGTGAGCATCAACCACATTCCGATACGCGTCATGGGACCCGGCAGTCAGCCGGAGGAACAGCAGAAGCTCTCCTACATTTCCATGCCCAACGACATGTCCACCTACACCGCCCCGTTCCTGGAGGAAGTCGATGAGATCGCCGGCCTGCCCGGCGCGATGGAAGCGATCAACTGGCTGAGACAGTCTCTGGCCGACTACCGACCCGGCGATCCGCCGATGCTCGCGAACCTGAGCGAACTCGACGCGGATAGCCGCGAACTCATCAACCAGGTGCTGGGCGAGGGCGAAGTCAGCATCACGCTGGATGGAGACCTCGTCGCCAAGACGCAGGAATCGGTGCTCGCCGGCGTCTGGCGCACGATGTATCTCGACGGTGACCAGATCGTCGCCGACCTCCTCGAGGTCGGCGAGCTGCCGCATGTGTTCGCCCATGCGATTAAAGACCCAAAGGCCATCGACATGGCGGAGCCTGACGATCCCGCAGAGATACTCAATGCGCTGCCGATCCTCTCGGAGCTCAAAGCGCGCGTCGCCACCTACAACGACATTGGCGAGGCGCACTCGATCAATCTAAGCCTGTTGCCCCTGTCCGATCCCGAACTCGAGTTTCTCGACGAGCGCCTGGGGCGCGGTCCCGTCGATGTCCTGTCGCGCGCCTACGGCAAGTGCCAGATCATCAGTACGGCGACGCCGAACATCTGGTGGGTACGCTACTACAACTCGATGGGCACGCTGATTCTGAATTCCCTGGAGATCGTCGGCGTGCCGATCGTCGTCATGGCAGCCGAGGAAGACCTGGCCGACTCCGCCGAGCGCCTCGAGCAGATCCTGGCGCCTTACCTGCCGGACGTCGCGTGAGCGAAGCCGACCTGTCCGCGCCGCGGCTCGATCCGCTGTCGAAGGTCGAGTGCCGGATCTGCTGGCACGTCTACGACCCGGCCGAGGGTGACGACTTCTGGCAGATACCGCCCGGAACGGCTTTCCTCGATCTGCCCGACTACTGGCGCTGTCCCGAATGCGACTCCGAGGCAAGCGCGTTTCTTCCGGTCGAGGCCTGACATGACGACGCCCGACGAACTGGTTCGGCACTTCGCCGCGATTTACGTTGAGCGAATGCAGGGCTTGCCGATCGTCAATCCCGAACTGTCCGTCGAAGCCGTGGCCTTCGAGCCCTTCGAGGCTCACCAGCTCGGCGTGTTGATCTCACCATGGTTCATGAACCTGTTCCTGCTGCCGGGCGATGATTCGATGAATGAACTTGCGCAGGGCGACAGCGTGAAGATCGAGCTGCCTTCGGGCGCCTATGATTTCACCGTCAGCCACGACGATGCGATCGGCACGCTGCTGTCAGCCATCCTGTTTCGCACCGTCGCCGATTTTCCGGACCAGGAAACGGCGCGGGCCATTGCCGAGGAAACCGCCAGGCTCGTGCGCTCCGAGGACGAGCTTAAGGACCAGAAAAAGCAGGCGGCGAAGCCTCTGAGCCGCCGGGAGTTTTTTGCGAACCTCGGGGCCGGCTAGTGCACGAGTTATCGGTTTGCCTTGCGCTGCTCGACAAGGTTCAGCAAATCGCCGCTGAGCACGGCGCGACCCGAGTCACGCGGATCGAGGTCAAGCTCGGTCCGTTATCTGGCGTAGAAGCGCCGCTTCTCGAGAATGCGTATCCGCTGGCCGTTGCGGGAAGCATCGCAGAGACCGCCGAGTTGGTCATTGACGTCGTGCCCATTCGCGTCCTTTGCAGCCAGTGTGGCGCGGAGACCGACGCCAGACCGAACAAACTGATCTGCGGCGCCTGCGGCGATCACAGGACCCGGGTCGTCAGCGGCGAAGACCTGCTGTTGCAGCGCGTTGAGTTGGAGACGCCGGATACGCCGGGGAAACAGGCGCCGGCCTCCAATGAGGGACAAAGCGCCTCGAACTGATCTGTTGCGGTCAACAGATGCGAGGTAACGGGTCGTCTTCCAGCTCCTCGAGGAAACGTTCACCGCCCAGCGACGTCTCCAGGATGACGCGTTGACTGGCGGCGTCGATCCTGCCGATGCGGGCCGCATCGTCGCCACCGTCGATCGCCTGCCAGGCGGCAACGGCCTCGTCCGCCTGCTCCGGCGCGACGATCGCAACGACCCGGCCCTCGCAAGCCAGGTAGTAAGGGTCGTAGCCGAGCATGTCGCACACCGCCTGCACCGGCTCCCTGACCGGTACCGTAGGCTCGAGACGGACACCAAAGCCCGTCGCTCGGAGGATTTCATGCGCGACCGATGCGAGGCCGCCGCGTGTCGGGTCCCGCATGAAGCGGAGCCCGTCGAGACCCAGTAAGGCCTCGGTGAACGGGATCACGGAGGCCGCATCGGAAATGACGTCGCCGCGCAGCCCGAAGGCTTCGCGCGCCAGCATGACCGCCGTGCCGTGATCGCCGATCGTGCCGCTGACGATCAGCACGTCGCCGTCTCGAATGCTCTTGAGGGACGGTCGGGTGCCCGGCAGGCGGACGCCGACGCCGGTCGTCGCGAGATACAGTCCACCGCCTTCGCCATGGCGGACGACCTTCGTGTCGCCGGCGCTGACGGTGACACCGACGTCCCTGGCGGTCTGTGCGAGGCTTGCGACGATGCGATCGAGTTGTTCGACCTCGAAGCCCTCCTCGATGAACGCGTTCAGCGTCAGGTACAGCGGCCGCGCACCGGCAACGGCCAGGTCGTTGGTCGTGCCGTGAATGGCGAGGGAGCCGATATCGCCCCCGGGAAACTCCAGCGGTTGCACGGTGAACCCGTCGGTCGTGATCATGACGTCGCCGCCGTCGAGCTCGATCGGCACGGCATCGGCCTGTACGTCGATGGTCGACTCGCCGAGGTGCCGGACGAACACCGATTCGATCAGTTCGCGCATGAAGCGCCCGCCGTTGCCGTGGGCCAATGAAATACGTGTGTCATCCATCTGCGCTGTTCCTTTGATCCCGTGCGGCGAGTTCTATTGCCTGGCCGAAACACAATCCCCCATCGTTACAGGGCAACGCGCTGGCAAGGCTGACCTCGAAGCCTGACGCGCTGAGCTGTTCGACACAAGTGTCGCTTAGAAAACGATTCTGGAAGACGCCGCCGGTCAGGCCTAAGTGGTCGATATCGTATTCCGTGCGGAGCTTTATCGCCTGGTCGACAATCACCTGCGCCATGCTCGCGTGAAAACACTCCGCACGGTGTTCGGCGCTCAGGCTCTCGTCGGCGAGCATCGGCAACAGGGCCTGCCAGTCGCTGCGCCAAATGCCTTCGGCATCCTTCGTCAGCGGCAGGTCCACGCCGGGACGTCGTTCCCGGCACAGTGATTCGAGCCACATCGGTCCCTCGGCCTCGAAGCTGACGTCGTCGCAGCCGAGTACGATGGCGGCGGCCGCGTCGAATAGCCTGCCGGCGGCCGATGACGTCGGGCAGTTCAGATTGTTGTCCCATGCCGCGCGTGCAAGACCTTCCGGGTCCCGGTCTGGTTGCCAGGCGAGGTCGCACTCCCAATGAAGCGCCGCGGCGCTTCGCCAGGGCTCCCGTCCTGCACGTTCACCACCTGGGAGGCGGAAGGACTTAAGGCTCGCTGCGCGACGCCAGTCGCCGGGTGTTCCGAGCAACGCCTCGCCGCCCCAAAGGCTGCCGTCCTCGCCGAAGCCGACGCCGTCCCATGCAAAGACCAGCCAGCGACCGGAGCGAACATGCTCGCCGGCGATCGCGCTGGCGTGTGCCCGGTGATGCCAGACGGTCTCGACCGGCAGCCCCTGCTGTCGAGCCCAGCGGTGCGTCGTGTAACCCGGGTGTGCGTCACAGACAATGCGCTCGACCGTGACGCCGTAAAGCGCCTGCAGGTCGCTCGCGACCTTCTCGAAGACGTCGAGGCTCCTCGGCGCATTCATCTCACCGATGTGCGGCGAGATCACGATGCGGTCGTCCCAGCAGAGTGCAAGCGTTGCCTTCATATGCCCGCCAACGGCCAGCGTGGGTACCGTCTGCCGCCAGGGCACCTGCATTTCGAGTGGCGCAGCCCCGCGTCCGATGCGTATGGGTCGTGGTTGATGTGCGATCGTCCGATACACCGAGTCATCGGCGGGTCGAACGATCGGTCGGTCATGCTGCAGGAAGGCGTCGGCGACAGTCTTGAGCCGCGCTTCGGCCTCCGCGTTATCGATCAGCACAGGCTCGCCGCTGACGTTGCCGGACGTGGCGACCAGCGGACCGCCAACATCGGACAGCAACAGTTCGTGCAATGGGCTGTACGGCAGGAACACGCCGATCTCGGTGAGGCCCGGTGCAATGCCCGGTGCAAGATCGTAGTCACCGCCTTTCCGGACAAGGACGATCGGCCGTGCCGGGCTCGTGATCAGCGACGCGGACTCATCGTCGAGCATCGCTTGTTCACGAATGCTCCGGAGTGCGTCCTCCTTATCGGCGGGGAACATGACGGCCAGCGGCTTCCTCGGGCGGTGCTTACGCCGCCTCAGCCTGGCGACGGCGACTTCGTCTCGCGCGTCGCAGACGAGGTGGTAGCCGCCGATGCCCTTCACGGCGACGATCCGACCGTCGCGGATAGCCTCGACGGTCGCCGACAAGGCAGCCTCCTCGTGCTGATCGTCCGGGCAGGCAGGATCCGTGAACGTCAGGCTGGGTCCGCAGACCGGGCATGCGACCGGCTCGGCATGGAAGCGTCTGTCCGCAGGATCCCGATACTCACGATCGCAGTCCTCGCACAATTCAAAATGCGCCATGCTCGTGTTCGGGCGATCGTAGGGCAGCGCCTCGATCAGCGTGTAGCGCGGTCCGCACTGCGTGCAGTTGGTGAACGGGTATCGGAAGCGGCGGTCCGCTTGATCGGCGATATCCGTCCGACACTCGTCGCACATGAAATAGTCGGGCGGAATGAAAATCGACGCGTCGCTGGCCTCGCTGCTTGGCGAGATCTCGAAGTCATCAAAGGCGGGCGCGTCTAACGGTGAGGTTTCCACGAGCTCGGGGCGCGCCAGTGGTGGTGCTCGCTCGATCAGCTCGCGTTCGAATCGTTCGAGTTTCGACGCACAGCCGGCGGCGACGATTTCGACTTCGCCGAGCTGGTTGCGAACGTATCCGGTGAGACCGTGTTCAACAGCCAATCGATAGACGAATGGCCGGAAGCCCACGCCCTGTACATGTCCGCGAAGTGTGATCTTCCTGGCCCTGCCGCGAGGGCCTGACGCGTCAGCCAACGGCCTCTCTGCTCTGCGACTCGTCACTGACGTTGTCCCTGTAGCCCGAAGACCACCAGATCCGGCAGGCGCCTTCGTCGGAGACCATGCACGGGCCTATCGGCTTTCTCGGCGTGCAGGCAACGCCGTAGAGACGGCATTCGTTCGGGTAGATCTTGCCAAGCACGACGCGCGCGCAGTCGCAGCCGGGCGGCATCTCTCCGGCACGCTTGCGCAGATCGTCCGCATACGACGGCAGGTGTTTGCGCGCATCGTGCGCCGCGTACGCGTCACGCAGTTCATAGCCGGAATCAGGAATCGTGCCGACCCCGCGCCAGTTCGCGTCGACGACGCGCATCGTTTTCTCCAGCGCCGCGCGCGCCTCCGGGTTGCCGCCGGGTCGGACGACCTCCGGGTAACAGTTGTCGAGGAAGGGTTTCTTCTCCTGCAACTGTCGCAGAACCGAGTACATCGCCGCGAGCAGCGTGTCGGCCCGAAACCCGGCAACGGCACACGGCAGGCCGTGCCTTTCGGCGACGAACTCCCATTCCTCCGGTCCCATGACCGTCGATACGTGGCCTGGCGCAATCAATGCGTCGAACCCAGGCGTTTCCGACTCGAGCAGCATGGCGACGGCCGGCCAGGTCAGTCGGCCGGACAGCAGGACGAGCAGGTTGTCGGGCGCACCCTCGGCGAGCATGGCGGCGACCGGCGCGGTAGTCGTTTCGAAACCGGCCGCGAAGAAAACGACTTTTTTCTGAGGGTTTGCTGTCGCGATACGAACGGCTTCGCCTGGCGATGCGATCGGGCGAATGTCGGCGCCCGCAGCCTTGGCCTGTTCGAGCGAGCGAGGCTCGCGCTTGGGTACATTGACCGGCACGCGCAGCATGTCGCCGAAGGCAACCAGGATGATGTCCTCGTTGAGCGCGAGCTGCATGGCTTCGTAAACGTCTTCTTCGGGGCAGATGCACACCGGGCAGCCCGGTCCGGGCACGAGTTCAATGTTGTCCGGGATGGCCGTCCGCAGCCCGGCCATCGAAATGGAGCGCTCGTGCCCACCGCAGACATTCATGATGCGCACCGGTCTGTCGAGCTCGAGCTCGCGCAGCGCTTCTAACCATTCGCGGTCGGTAGGCTGCATTATCCCGTCGCGTGTGAGTGCGTGTGGGCCTCTGGCACCGGTTTTGCGAGCTGTTCCCGCTTCAGTGCGCGCAGCCAGTCGAGCCAGGCATCGAGTCCGACGCCGGATTTCGCAGAAATCTCGAGCAGCGGCGCCTCATTGGCCAGCTGCCGGACCGCGGTTGCTGCGGCGTCCGGATCGAAATCATCGAGCACCGGCAGCAGGTCCGCCTTCGAGATCAGCACGAGGTCGGACGAGCGGAACATGACCGGGTACTTCGCCGGTTTGTCGTCACCCTCGGGCGTCGACAACAGCGTGACATTCGCGTGGTGGCCCAGGTCGAAGCTGGCCGGGCAGACCAGGTTGCCGACGTTCTCGATGAACACGATGTCGTACTCGTCGAGGTCAAGCTCATGCAGCGCGTCGTGCACCATGTGTGCATCCAGGTGGCACGCGCTGCCAGTCGAGATCTGAATCGCCCGCGTGCCCTTATCCCGGATGCGCTGCGCGTCATTCTCGGTCTCGAGGTCGCCCTCAATGACGGCGTAGCGAAACTCGTCGCCGCTTGCCTCAATCGTTGCCTCGAGCAGGCTCGTCTTGCCCGCACCGGGCGATGACATCAGGTTGATGGCGAGCACGCCGTGCCGATCAAAGTGTTCGCGGTTGTGCGTGGCCTGGTGGTCGTTCGCGTGCAGCAGGCCTTCCAATACCTCGACCGATTCGTGACCCGATGACGTCCTGGAAAGATGTCCGCCTTCCTTTACCAGGTGTTCATTGCCGGGTGTGATATTACAGCCGCAGGTATCGCACATGGTTTCTTCCCGCCTTGTTATCGAACGTCGTGAATTGAATCTTCGGCAGCGAGTACTTCGTCGAACAGCTGCCAGGTATCGGCCGCCTGCTCCTCACTCACCTTCTGGATCGCGTAGCCCACGTGGACGAGCACATGGTCGCCAATCTCGATATTCTCATTCTGCAGCATGAACAGGCTGACTTCCCGCTCAATGCCGCGCGCTTCGCAGACGCAGTTGAACCCGTCTACCGTGCGGACTTGCATAGGCACTGCAAGGCACATGATTAACCCCCAGAAGGAAACCCCGATCCGAAAATTCTTTAGAAATCACTATAATCCGGTGGAGACCGCACACGCGTACGTAATAACGCCTATTTTGCTGCGGGGATTGGCCGCCTAGTCTGTAGCATGTGGCGGTAATGCCGCGAAGCATAATAATAGTCCAGGGGTAGCACGATGAGATTAGGCATCAGCGCGTTGATCCTTCTGCTGGTTCAGCGAGTTTCACTGGCGCACGTTCCCGGGAGCGAGCAGACCGTTCTTGAGCGCATCGGGCATCAATTTTTCGGCGCTCATCATCTTCCCATCTCGATCCTGATCGCGGTGGTCGCGGTACTGGCCGTCAGGCAATACCTGAAGCGTTCATCTAACGCCTCCGAGTAAGCGCGCCTCAGCCCAACCTGCGCGTCGACGCCGGTTGACCTATTCCGTTTTCGGATCCGATTTTCGAAGGTCGCGCGCAGCGCGTGTCCTTGGAAACAGTTTCTTCGTCTTCACCACCCGCTTCAGCAGGATCGGCGTCGCCAGCGTTGTCACCAGCGCCATCACGACGATGGAGGAATAAAGGCTCTCAACGATGGGTGGGGGTGGAAACGGCTGCAGGAACAGGCCGGCTTCCAGTGCGACGCCAGCGACGATCAGTTCGACCGCGCCCCGACCGCCCATGCCGATGCCGACCATCAGCGATTCGCGATTCGACAGTCCGACCCAGTGGGCGGGAACGCCGGCGCCGACGAATTTGCTGACCAGCGCGACGAGGCAGAGAGTAACCAGGAACACTGGCGCCATCGTTACGGCCGCGTAATCCATCTGCAGGCCGACGGAGACGAAGAAGACCGGTGCCAGGAAACCACGAGTGATGCCGGACACCTGCGCCTCGACGCGTCGATAGACGGCCGGATCAACCGATTTCGGATGGAAGAAGATGCCGGCGAGAAACGCGCCCACGATGAAGTGCATTTCCATCTGCTCAGCAAAGGTTGCGTAGGCCAGGGCGCCAATCAGCAGCATGCTGAAGTCGACCTCGGGGAAATGCAGGTTCTTGAAGTACCGGGCCATCGTGGGAAACACGAACAGCCCGATCGGAATCGTCACGGCGAAGAACAGCAGGACCTTGCCGAGCAGCATGGCACCGTCTGCATAGGTGAAGTGCATGCCGTTGTTGGTGCCGATGGCTGCAATCAGCAATGCGAGCAGGAACAGGCTGAACAGATCGTCCCAGACGGCGGCCGCGATGACGGTCTTTCCGACACGACTGTCCAGTTCCCCAATGTCCATGAAAATACGGACCGTGACCGGCACGGCGGTGATCGCGAGCGCTGTACCGAGGAACAGGCATTGGACATTTTTCAGGGGCGAGTCTGGGAGTGCGACCAGGCCGATTCCGATACCGGCCAGCATGGGAACGATCATGCCGCCGAACGCCACCAGCACCGCTGACCGTGACGAGCGGGCGAAATCGAGCGGTTCCATGCGAATGCCCGCCAATAGCAGCAGGAAGAACATGCCCAGGTGAACGAAAGAGTCGTAGGTTTCGCTTTGCGTAGCCGCCCAGAGGCCGGGGAAACTGCCTTGAAAGACCTGCAGAGACAGCCCGAGGGCAACGCCGGCCGTCAGTTCCCCGGCGATTGCCGGCAGGTTCACCCTTTCGGCAAGTTCCGCGAAGGTTCGCGTCACAACGAGCAGGACAAGAAGGAGAAACAGAATATCCATTGCCGTAACCTTCCCGACCGCCAATCGGGATCGACGCGAGTCGCGTTACCGGCTGTGGCGAACGACGGCATCTGGCCTTTGTCACTCGCCGCCTGTCGACCGCTCGAAGGCCGTTGGCGATCCCCCTGATTTTACCACTTAAGCCACTCCGCGGGGTTGGATATCGATGCCTCGGCGCCGTCGGATCGCTGCGAGGGGGCGGCCCTCGCTAATCCTGTAGAATCGGCGCAAATACAGGGTGACAGGCACCCGACAGTCGGCCTCATGACGTGTTGCAGGCCTCCAGGTTCTCCCAGACTGGCCCCATCAACACCAGAGGAATACCCATGTTCAATTCGATCAATCGAGATGACCTGAAGTTGTCCATCCGTGATGGGATCTACTTTCCGTTCATCTACAAGGGTCACCAGGTGGTCGCCCACAACTCGGCCTGGAGCTTCCGCGAGAAGATCTGGATCGACGACAGTCTCGTCGTCAGCCAGCTCGGATTCAAAATGACCGGCACCCACACCGTCGACGTCGCCGGCGACCGGATGGAAATCCAGTTTGGCTACCGCGACGGCATGAAAACCGTTTTCCTTACAGCGCGTGTCGATGGTCGGGTCGTCCACGAAGTGGTCCACGAGATCAACTCGGAAGTGAAGCCCTGGGCCATCGTGGCATTCGCCGCGGCTGGCGCCGCTGCCGGTTACGGCGTCGGCTACCTGGTCGGTCTGCTGATCGGGGGTGCGTGATGCTACTGGAATCAGAGACGGTCAGAACGCTCAGGACAGGCAAGGGCTGGACGCAGGAACAGTTCGCTGAACTGTGCAATCTCTCGGTGCGGACGATCCAGAGAATCGAGAAGACCGGGGTCGCCTCTCTGGAAACATCGAACGCGCTCGCGTCGGTGCTCGAGGTCGAGCGTGAGGAGATCCTGGCGAAGGGCGGCATCAAGCCGGCCCGCACCGAGTTCGCGCTGCATCACATCGTTGCGGCAGCGGCGGTCACCTTCCTGCTCGGCATCGGCATCGGCGCACTCTTCTAGTCCCGCGTCGATACCGGAGTTCAGTTTCGGTACACTCGAAGCGAGCGTGGGATTCTGGCCCCGCGCTCGCTCACTCAATGCAGATGATTCTCGGAAAACCGCTGGTTGCAGGTCTTGCTGCTGTGCTCGTGACGAGCCTGGCGGGTTGCGGCACCGCGCCTCCCGCCAACGTCGAAAACATCTGCGCGATCTTCGAAGAGAAGAAGCGCTGGTACAAGGACGCGAAGACGTCCGAGAAGCGCTGGGGCACACCGATCCACGTGCAGCTTGCGATCATCCGCCAGGAGTCAACCTTCAAGTTCAATGCCAGGCCGCCACGCGACCGGCTGCTCGGCTTCATTCCGTGGACGCGACCGTCGGATGCCTACGGCTACGCCCAGGCGCTCGAGAGCACGTGGGCGCGCTACCAGTCCGACACGGGCCGACGCGGCGCCGACCGCGACGACTTCGGCGATGCGATCGACTTCGTCGGCTGGTACACCGACCAGTCGCAGCGCATGGTCGGCATCTCCAAGTGGGATCCTTACAATCAATACCTCGCCTACCACGAGGGTCAGGGCGGCTGGAAGCGCAAGACGTACCGGAAGAAAGGCTGGCTGAAAGACGTTGCGCGCAGCGTCGAGTACCGCGCGAAGGAGTGGGGCGTGCAGCTCAGTCGCTGCGAAGACGATCTCGACGACGGCTGGTGGATATTCTGACCGAGCCGCGCTCGCTCGCTGAACAAGCCTTCATCGCGCCGATTCTCGGACCGGCCCCAGCCTTCGCCCGTGAGCCAGGGGTAAGTCTCTGACGACAGCAAAGCGCTTACGCATCAGTGTTTGCGAAGCGACAGCGATTCGAACCGCTATACTCTACACCTCCGTCAGGCGAAGGCTCCCGACCATGCGCTCGAAACACACCCTGTTCGCTCTCGCGGCCCTGCTGATGATTTCCACGTCTGCGAAGGCGGAGTCGTCCGGCAACGATCTTATCCTCGTACTCGACGGATCCAACTCCATGTGGGGGCAGATTGACGGCGAGAACAAGATTGTCATCGCACGTCGCGCCGTCGGGCAGTTGATCGATGCATTGCCGGACGACACCGACGTCGGGCTCGTCGCGTACGGTCACAGGGCGGAAGGTGACTGTGAGGACATCGAGACGCTGACAGACGTTCAGGCCATCGACAAGGACGCGCTCAAGTCGACGATCAATGCGGTCTCTCCCAAGGGCAAGACACCGATTACCGGTTCCCTGGAAGTCGCCTTCGGCATGATCGATCCGGCATCGCCGGCGTCGATCATCCTGATCAGCGACGGCCTTGAGACCTGTTCCCGGGACCCGTGCCAGGCGGTCAATGCCGCGAAAGCGACCGGCTTGCCGTTCGTGTTGCATGTCGTAGGTTTCGACGTGGCCGGCGAGGACACCGCGCAACTGGAATGCGCGGCGCAGGCGGGCGGCGGGCTGTACCTGGGTGTCGAGGATTCGGCACAGCTGTCCGAGGCACTCGTCGCGGCTTACGAAAAACCAGTCACGCCAGACGGTCGTCTGATCATTGCGGCCACCGCGAATGGCGAATTGCAGGATGCCTCGGTCAGCGTCGCCGACGCCGAGACGGGCGAGTGGATCAATGGGGGTAGGACGTATGTGTCGTCCGAGACGAACCCGAGGCAGATTCCTCTCGAGGACGGGCGCTACAGAGCGACAGTCACTGCCGTCGGTATCGGCGGCCGGCCATCGTTCGACTTCGAGTTTGAAATCGCAGACGGGGGCGTCGAGGAGCGGGCATTCGACTTCAGCGCGGGACAGGTCTCTGTGCTCGTGACCAGGAACGGGCAATTGAGCGATGCGACGATACGCGTGCTATCCCGAAGCGATCGTCGACAGGTAGCCGCAGGTCGAACTTACGTTGCCGCGACGAGCAATCCACGCGTGCTCAGCGTACCGGCCGGTTCATACGATATCGAAGTGAAGTCCGTGGAACTGAAGGGCAGTGTTGAGCAGCGCTTTGAGAATGTCGTGATCGCTGGCGGCGAGGTCACGGAACTTCAACACGACTACAAGAGTGGCACGCTGAGCGTCGAGGCGCGCAGAGCGGATGCCCTGATCGATGCCGTTGTGCAGATTTATGATGCCGACGGGCGCAGCGTTACCGGTCGACGGGCCTACGCGGATGCATCGAAGAACCCCGTCAGCTTCGACCTGATGCCGGGGCAATACACCGTAAAGGTCAGAGAAGTCAGGGGAGAGCGGAAGGAACGGGTTGCGGAGGTCTCGCCGGCGGAGCTCACGGAAGTCAGCGTCGATCTGTCGCAGTAGTCTTCATCGCACCTTTCGCCTGCAAGTCGCTCGTCTGTGGTCCTAAGACGCCCGATGCCGGACGACAGACGACGCGACCCGGTTGGCCAGCAGGGCCGGGCCCACTCCGAGGGCGACGATCAGTAACGCGGCGCTCGCGGCCTCGGCGAGTTTTTCGTCGCTCGCCAGCCAGTAGACGCGCGTCGCCAACGTGTCGAAGTTGAACGGGCGCAGCAATAACGTGGCCGGCAGTTCGCGCATCGCATCGACAAACACCAGCAGCAAGGCAGCGATCAGGCTCGGGCGCAGCAGCGGGATGTGGATGCGACGAACGACGTCGCCCGGCGTTGCACCCAGCGTGCGCGCTGCGGCGTCGAACGACGGCGAGAGGCCGGCGAACCCGGCGTGCACGCTGTTGTAGGAGACCGTCAGGAAGCGGCAGGCATAGGCATAGACGAGCAGGAACGCCGTGCCGGACAGGACCAGGCCACCGCGATAACCGAAGTGGTCGCGCAGCGCCGTCGTCAGGGCCCGATCCAGGTCTGTCGTGGCGCTCAACAATCCAACCGCCAACAGCGTGCCCGGCAGCGCATAGCCCAGCGTGCTGATCCGGATGGCGGCGCCGGTCAGGCGCCCGGGAACGCGCCTCGCCGTGCTGGCGAGGAGCAGCGCGAACAGCGAGGCAACGACGGCCGCCGCCAGTGACACGAGGACGCTGTTCTTTGCAAAGGCGAAAAAGCGAGAGCCTGCCAGCGGGTCGCCCCCACCGGTGGCCTGGTAGTACAGCAGCAGGGCGACGGGGACGACAAAGCCGAGCAGCACGGGAATGGCACACACCAACGAAGCGCCGACGGCCCTGGCTCCGCGCAGCTGGAACTTGAGCGGATCTCCCAGCGCGTACACGTCGGGCTTGCCGCGGCGACCCAGTACCTCGAGCCCGACCAGCAAAGCCACCAGCCCCAGCATCAGGAACGCAAGGCGCATCGCCGCAGCCGGTTCACCGAGGCCGATCCAGGTCCGGTAGATGCCGGTGCTGAACGTCGGCACGGAGAAATGCTGCACGACGCCGAAGTCCGCGAGCGTTTCCATGACGACCAGCGCGACGCCACCGGCGATCGCCGGCCGTGCGGCGGGCATCGCGATCGTCAGGAACGCGCTCATTGGTGACCGCCCCAACGTGCGTGCCGCTTCGAAATGCATACCCGCCGACGTCGCAAAACTCGTCCGGCACAGCAGGTAGACGTAGGGGTAGAGCACGAGACTGAGCATCACGGCCGCGCCGGGCAGACTGCGCACGCCACCAAAGGCCAACTGGTCGATGCTCAAGCCCAGCATTTCGCGTAGCGCCGTCTGCACCGGGCCCGATACGTCGAGCAGGTCCGTGTAGGCATAGGCCACGACGTAGGCCGGCGCCGCCAGCGGCAGAACGAGCATCCACGACAACCAGGCATGCCCCGGGAAGCGGCAGGTTGCGACCAGCCACGCCGTCGAGACGCCGAGCGCGCCGGCCAACAGGCCGGTCAGCAGCATCAGCAACACCGTATTAATAATGTAGTCGCTGAGCACGGTCTCGGACAGGTGCTGCCAGGCGGCGTCCGCCGGCAACAGTGCGGCAGACACGACGGCGACAATCGGCGCTGCGATGACGACCGTGACGATTATCGTCGACAGCAGCGACAGGCCACTGGCAAACCGTCCGGAAACGGTCATACTCCTAGAAATGTAAGTCTGGTTCGCTGCCATCCGCTAAAGTCATTCCGACGTAATGCTCCGCTTCGATTCTATACATTTCGCGTACGAGCGAACGCCCGTTTTGCGCGACGTGGGTCTCACCGCTCGCGCAGGCGCCATCACCTGCGTTGTCGGCCCGTCTGGCTGCGGCAAGAGCACACTGCTGCGACTCGCGGCCGGGCTGCTGCCGGTCCAGCAGGGTGAGATCCACGTCGACGACCAGCCCGTCTCCGCGCCGGGGCTGCACGTGCCGCCCGAGCAGCGCTCGGTGGGCCTGGTCTTCCAGGAAGGCGCCCTGTTTCCGCACCTGACGGTTGCACAGAACATCGGCTTCGGGCTCGACAAGAACGCCCCGGGAGCGCGGATAGCGGAGCTGATTGAGCTGACCGACCTCGCCGGGCTCGAACAGCGCCATCCGCATGAGCTGTCCGGCGGCCAGCGGCAACGCGTCGCGCTGGCGCGCGCACTGGCGCCGAAACCGCGAGTGCTGCTGTTTGACGAGCCTTATGCCAATCTCGACCAGGCTTTGCGTCGCCAGCTGCGCGATGCGACGCGACAGCTGGTCGCCGAGCTCGACATGGTGGCCGTGTTCGTCACTCACGACAGTGACGACGTCACGGCGCTCGCGGACACCGTCGTCGCTCTCGATGACGGTGCCGTCGTTCAGGAAGGCTCGCCGCGCGAACTGTTCGATCATCCGACGCACGCCAGCGTCGCTCGCCTGTTCGGCCAGACGCAACGCATCCGTGCGCGCAGGTCCGGCGACGTCATACAGACCGCTTTCGGTGACTGGCCGACCGACTGCCTCGCCGTCGAGGCGCCGGATCACAGCGAACTGGAACTGCTGGTCCGACCCGACGGCATGAGGGTGGCGGCGCACCCGGATGGCCTACCCGTCACCGAGCTCAGAATCGCCGGCGCGGACGACCTCGTCTGCATTCAGGCTGACGACAAGAGCGTCCTGCGTGTTCGTGTCGGGCGGCCTCACGAGATTGACGTCGGCACGCGGGTGCAGGTGCGCCCCCTGCGGGCACGGACTTTTCCCGATAACGTTGCGAATAAGACTCATTCGCAATAATCTCTGCGCTCCAGAGATCTTCAGAGAGCCTCCATGCTGAACCGAATCTTCGGTAGCCTGATCGTTACCTCGCTGCTTGTCGGCTGCGGTGCAGACACCAACACGGATGAAGGCTCGCCCGAGGTTGGCGCGGCGGGCGCCAACGGCGTCGTGAACGTCTATTCGTCCCGCCACTACGACACGGATCTCGCGCTGTACGAGGACTTCACGGCGGCGACGGGGATTGAGATCAACCGCATCGAAGCCGGCGCGGACGAACTCATCGCCCGCATCCAGTCCGAAGGCGAGTTCAGTCCGGCTGACCTGCTGATCACCGTCGATGCGGGACGGCTTTGGCGCGCCGAGGAAGCGGGCCTTTTTGCACCCGTTGACTCCGAGGTCCTCTCCAGCCGCATTCCCGAGTCCCTGCGTCACCCGGACGGCGCCTGGTTTGGACTGTCGACTCGCGCCCGCGTCATCGTCTACAACAAGGCGGCGGGTGTTCCCGAGGGCCTGACGAGCTACCAGGACCTCGCCGATTCCGCGTTTGCCGGCAAAGTGTGTATTCGCTCGTCGAGCAACATCTACAACATCTCGCTGCTGGCGAGCATCGTGTCACGCTACGGCAGCGAGGCGGCCGAGGAATGGGCACGAGGCGTCGTCGCAAACTTCGCCAGGGAGCCACAGAGTAACGACACCGGCCAGGTCCGCGCCGTCGCCAGCGGCGAGTGCCAGATCGGGGTCGCCAATACTTACTATATCGCCCGCCTGAAAGCGTCCGACAATCCCGAAGACAACGCGGTCGTTGACAACATCGGTGTGATCTTCCCGAACCAGGAAACGACCGGCACCCATGTGAACATCAGCGGCGCCGGCCTCATCAGGACGGCGCCGAACCGCGAGAACGCCATTCGCTTTCTCGAATACCTGACGAGTGACTCAGCCCAGCGATATTTCGCCAACGGTAATCACGAGTACCCGGCCGTCGCCGGCCTGGCGGGCTCGGATGCGCTGCAGTCGCTCGGCGCGTTCGAGGCGGACTCGCTGAATGCCGGACAGCTCGGCGTGCACCAGGCCGAGGCCGTCAAGGTGTTCGATCGGGCGGCATGGAAATAAAGCGGAATGACAAGAGTCCGTGCCTTCGATAGAGCAGCATGGAAGTAGCGCAGCAGTCTAACGGTTCGTGCATTCGATAGTGCGGCATGGAAGTAGCGCAGCCGGCGGACGGTCCGTGCCTCCGATAGTGCGGCATGGAAGTAGCGCAGCCGGCGGACGGTCCGTGCCTTCGATAGTGCGGACCGGAAGTAACGCCAGTCTCCCGACGCAACGCCGCGTCCCGGCCAGCGGCAATGCGCGGTAATATGGGCAGCCGGCGCGGACCAACCGGTAGCAGTTGATCCTCGCTGTGAATAAACCGAGCCGTTGCAACAGAAGCTCGTTGAAGGAGAACAATATGACCTATAAGACCTTCTTCCCCATGCTATTCCTGCTGGCCGGCTGTGGCGCCGATACGAAGACGCCCGCATCGACGGCGCCAGCCGAGGAGAGCAAGGACGAATCGACCTACATCTGGGCGACCAACGTCGGTGGCGGGGCCTATACCGGCATCGACGGCGTCGAATACGAAGCAGAGTCATCGATAACCGGTGGCACGGTCGGCACGATGGACGTCGTCAAGGGTTCGCAGGACCCGACGCTGTACCAGAGTTTCCGGGAGGGTGACATACGCGTCGACAAGGCCCTCCCCAACGGTGTTTACGACGTTACGTTGTTCTTCGCGGAGCACATCGAAGACGCTGCCGGCGGCACGCGCGTCTTTGACGTCTTCGTCAATGGCGAGAAGCGCATTCCGGAACTGGACGTCATGGCGTGGCGTGACGGCAAGACGATCTCCGGCTTGACGGTCGCAACACCCGCTGTCGTGGTCACCGACGGCAAGCTGGACGTTCGTTTCGAGGCGAGCGCCGGCGCACCGATCTTAAGCGCGGTCGTCGTCCGCGAGCAGGCGCCGCGCTCCGACAAATGGGAGCTGGTCTGGAGCGACGAGTTCGACTACGACGGCGTGCCGGACCCTGCGAAGTGGAGCTACAACATCTGGGAGCCGGGCAAGGTCAACCTCGAAGACCAGTACTACACGGATCGCGAGAAGAACGTCCGTGTCGAGGACGGCATGCTCGTCATCGAGGCGCATCTCGAAGACTACGAGGGCGCGAAGTACACGTCGGGGCGAATCCACACCGAGGGCAAAGCGGACTTCCTGTACGGCCGTTTCGATATCCGCGCCAAGGTACCGCGAGGCCAGGGCACGTGGCCCGCGGTCTGGATGCTGCCGACCGATGCGTTCAAATACGCAACGACCTGTGAGCCCGGCGAGGACTGGCAGGGCAGCCAGACCTGCGATGCGTGGCCGAACTCCGGCGAGATCGACATCCTGGAGCACGTCGGCTACCAGATGGGCCACGTGCACGGCACCGTGCACAACCGCGCCTACTACTGGGTCAACTGGGAACAGCGCAAAGGGCGCTTGCTCGACTTCGATGTCGACACCGAGTTTCACGTCTACTCGGTCGAGTGGTCCGAAGACCGCATCGACATGTTTGTCGATGACGTCCTGTACTTCACGTACATGAACGAGGGCACCGGCTGGGAGGCCTGGCCGTACGATCATGCGTACAACCTGATCATCAACATCGCGATCGGCGGGGCCTGGGGCAGCGCCGGTGGACCGACTGACGACTCGGCACTGCCGCAGAAGCTGCTGGTCGACTGGGTGCGTATCTACCAGATGCCCGGCACGGGCTCAGCCGCCAACCTCGCCGCGAACTGAATCAGCCTGTTCGGCGCGGTCGACTTCGAGTGACCGCGCCGCTTGATTCCGCGTCAGGCTTTCGGGCCGTCCCAGTCAGCGATACCCATGGACTCGAGGCCGGCTTTGCGAATGGGCTCGGCGGCATCGTTGAGTGCCTGGACGCCGAAGTCGAGTCCGGCGATTGTACGGAACGGCCGTTCACCCTTCGGCGTGTCTATGAGCCGGTCGAAGACGTCGACGACGATGTGGGGGTCCGTAGGCGCTTCTTCGTTCTCGAACAGCTCCATGACCGTGCCCTGGAATCCCGTGAAGAACTCGCCAATGTGGCCATAGTCCGACATAACGTCTTGTCGTGAACCCTGCTTCATGTTCTCGAAAAAGTTCGTCGCGAACGGACCGGGTTCGACGATGACGACGTCGATGCCCAACGGGGCCAGTTCGTAGCGCATCCCCTCACTCATGCCCTCGAGGCCCCACTTGCTCGCATGGTAGACACCGAAGCCCGGGAAGCCTGCACGCCCGGCGGTCGAGCTCACTTGTATGATCAGGCCGTCGCCCTGCGCCCGCATGCCCGGCAGTACCGCGTTCGAGGCCCGCGCGGTGCCGACAATGTTCAGGTCCAGCTGGGCCAGGATCTCTTCACCTTCGAAGGATTCCACCGGACCGCCGTAGCCCAGCCCGGCGTTGTTGATGAGCACGTCGACGGTACCGATGCCGTCCACGGCACTCCGAACGCTGGCATCGGACGTCACGTCCATCTCCAGCACGGATATCGAAACACCCTCCGCTGCGGCAAAGTCCCGAAGCTCCTGCGCCTTGGGCGCGTTGCGCCCGCCGACGTCACGCATGGTCGCGAAGACTTCATGTCCCTTTTTCGCGAGAGTCTTGGCGGCGTCGAGGCCGAACCCGCTGCTGCATCCGGTAATCAGTATCTTTTTAGACATCAGTGCTCCTAAACGGTTGGGTGGGGGCAGGACAGGCTCTGTCCTGTGTGCCGGTCTCGATGACCGAGCTTGATAGGACCTCAATACTACATCGGAGTTCGCACCCGTAACGCCTGCGCGGACGACCTGTCGGCGGCGGGTGCCGGAGCCCGAGGCGGAGACAGAGCTCACCGGCAGTACGGGGCACGATGCCTGCGAATATGCGCTATTGACCCGCCGAGAGCTGGCCTATCGAGTTGTCGCAAGTAGCCGACAGCACTGGCATTTTTCTTCGAGAGGGGAACTGCGTCACCTTTTAATCGCGTTTGCTGTGGCACAAAAGGGGCAGACGAGGAGATTTCGGAGAAGACGATGCGTGCTTCCACCACCCTGATTCTGCTGTTGTTGTCTGCAGTGGCCACGGCCGACGTGGTCAAAACAATCGATGAAGTCGAGAGTTACGTGAGGATCCGCAGCGCACCCGACGCGTCCGCCGAGGCGATCAGTCGTTTGCACAAGAGCAAGCCACGGCCACACGTGCGAACGCTTGAGGGCTGGTATGAAGTCGAGCTGGAGGACGGCGTCACCGGCTTTGTCAGCTCGGACTGGTCCGAGTTCGTGTCCGACAACGACTCGGATGCCGCGGATGAACCCGAGACGGGCGCGGCCGTGGCGGCATCCACACCGGAGGTTGACGAGGCAGCTGAGCCGCCGGAGGCCGTAGCACACCAGGAGCCGACCGAACCTGCGCCTGAACCATCAAAGCAGGTGCCGGCGGAAGAGGACGAAGCGAATGCCGTCGCGTCCGAGGCGCCCCCTGTCGTTATTCAGACCGAGCCGGAACCCGTCGACGTGCCCGAAGCGGAGGCAGTGGTTGCAGAAGAGCCCGCCGCAGATCCCGTGCCTGAAGCGCCCGTCGCCAGCGAGGTCGTCGACACAGATTCCAATACGACAGCCCAATCGGTCGTCGCTGCGGTTGGACCGGCGGGACCGCCCGGACCACCGGGGCCAGCAGGACCGCAGGGCCCCGAGGGGCCGCAGGGACCGCCAGGCGAGGGTACTCTCAAAGGCACCGAGAATTTCCTGGTCAGGTTCAAGGAACCGACGTTTGGCGGCAAGTCGCAGATCTATGACGATGGCAACCGGGTTGGCATCGGCACGGTAGAGCCTGTGCAAAGACTCGAGGTGAACGGCAGCATTCAGATCCACGACCAGACTACCGCCGTCGCCGGACTGATGATCACGCAGATGCGCGGTGAGACGGGCTACATCCTGCACAACCAGGCGAGCACGATGACGATCGGTGCGGGCTCGGTGGATCGAATCACAATCGACAAAGACGGCAACATCGGCTTCGGCGTCAATCGCCCGCAGCACCCGCTGGAACTGTCGAGCGGCGCCTATGTGTCAGCGGGCGGGGTGTGGACCAACAGCTCGTCACGCGCGCTGAAGGAGAACATCGAGTCGCTGACGCTCGAAGAAGCGCTCGCCGCCCTGTCGAGCCTCGAGCCTGTCGGATTCAATTACCTCAGTGATGCGGAAGAGAAGCACCTGGGCTTTATTGCGGAGGACGTGCCCGAACTTGTCGCGACGACGGATCGCGACAGCCTGAGTCCGATGGACATTGTCGCGGTGCTGACCCGGGTGGTCCAGGAGCAGCAGGAGAGGATCGAGTCACTGGAGCAGAAGCTCGAGCAACAGTCGGGCCAGCGGGACTGACCGAAGTACCCGCTTTCTCCTAGTTCAAGGCCGCCGGGGTTGTCGTGAACGGTTGTCTCCGAATCAGCCGTAGTGGTTGATCAGCAGCCAGATCAGCGCGAGAAACCGCGGGTG